>CAZNYV010000053.1:0-12756 GCA_964577355.1 uncultured Campylobacteraceae bacterium | reverse complement strand
TACCAGTCGCATCAGCATTTCCGACACCTATAATCGCACCACTGGCATCTGATAAAACAACATAAGCACCTGGATTTGTAACACCAACTATTGCAGGGGTGGTATTATTTGTCAAAGTATCAGCCAGGGAACCAGAATTGGTACCATTGCTAAGAGCTGCATCAACGGTTATAGGCGACACCACAACAGTTTGTCCATCTAAGCCTACTGGTGTAACATCTCCACCAACACCTGCATCTAACTGCCCAGCATGAGCATCACCAAATGCACCAGCATGTAGATATGTGCCGTTGCCTGCATTGCCACCAGCTACTGCGGTGATTTGACCAGCTCCTGAAGGACCACCGGCTGCAGTTGCTTCAGCATCGTTTATGTCTCCACCTTCTAGGAGTTTTTTCTGCATAGCCTCTATGTCATCGGCTGGCGCAGGAGCAGCCGCTATAGCTTTTGTGGCTGCATCATGAAGCATATTACCATCTGACACATCGTCGATACTCACAAGAGTACTATCCATAAAGATTTGGTCATTAGCGCCTAGTGTTATTTTGTGCCCATCGGAGAGTTGTATGACAGCTCCTGAGTTCTCACCAAGAGAGGCTATGACATCATTTATATTTACTGGTGAATCTAGTTGAAGTGTTTTTTCTGTTCCATCTGGTAGCTTGATAACCACCGTGCCCGTGATTTCTACGATTTTACCGACTGCGTGCATGACTCCCACCTTTTATTAAATTGAGTTTGGAGAATTATGTCACTTTATTAATACTTTGTCTATAGTACTTTGGTACTAATTTTGTGGTTTTTTAATAAATTTTTGCAGATGTTGTAATTTATGCCAAAGAGTTTAGCTATACAGATTGACCAACGAACCAGTCATCTGAACATAAGGATTTGCTGAAGCAACCGAATCTGTTTTTTGCTTGAACTCTTTTTGTTGTTGCACTTGTTCGGCAATTTTAGAATTTAGTTGGCTCTCTAGTATTTGCTTATAAACATCCACGCTCGCTTTAGCATACTGTTCAGCCTGTTTTTTGTCCATTCCATTACCAACCAATCTCTGCGCAGTCAAATCAGTCTTGTTTTCAACAGAGCTATTAAGCCTCTGTTTTTCCAAATATGCATTAAACATTGCCGAAATATTAGGTGCATACACATATTGTTCAACCGCATTCGTTTCTGCTATTTTTGTACTTGTTGCTTGTTGCTCTATTGGTTTTTGAACTTGTTGATAGTTGGCTGAATTTGCCAGTGCGGTATCATAATTCGCTATTGTAGATTTTTGGACTGTTTGCGGCTGATACAAGCCAAAAGATAGTGAAGATGAAATAGTCACTCTCGCCCCTTGTTTTTACAAACAAGTGAGCAAAAGCTATTCCAAAAATATTATTTAGTCGGAACCTTGGCGGCTTGAAGAAATTTAACTACATTGTCCACATATGCATCATGCTTGTCTTGTTTGAGATATGCGATGTATAGTTTTCGCTTGATTTTTTTGGTCTTAAATCTTGACTCAAACAACACTCCTCGCTCAATCTCATCGGCGATTACAAACCTAGACATTACACCGATAACTTGTCTTTTGTCATCTTTTGGATACTTGAGAATAGTTTGTTTGATAGCAGTAGAATCACTCAAAACAGTTCTGATTTCAAAATCTTGCGCACAAGAGACTGCAAACTCACCAAATATCTCAGCCATCAATCTTCTTGTATGTGATGTCTCTTCTCTGCAGACCCACGCATATTTTTTGAGCTCAGAAGGTTTGATATGTTTTGGCAGTGGCGTATTACTAAAAAACACTAGCTCATCTTCAATCCACTCCCGATATACAATACCCTCTTGGAATACTGGACTCTCAATTAGCGCCAAATCAGCTTTTTCTATCAGAAGGTCATCGATAGCCTCTTTTGACTTTTTGATATTTACAAATACTTCGTTTGAGATAGAGTTTTTGATGTCATTTATAAAATCCGGCAAAATATAATTACCGACCGTATTAGACGCTGAAATGATGAAGTTCAAATCCTTGTTTATGATTTTGATGACATCTTTCTCAGTATTTTGAAGACACTTTTCAAGTCTTTGCGCCACACGATAAAGCTCATCACCAGCTTTTGTTAGCAATATGCCATTCTTTTTTCTCTCTAGCAGTTTTGTCTGCATGTAGTCTTCTATGGCTTTTATCTGCTGAGTAACCGCCGGCTGAGAAACCCCTAGCTTACCGCTAGCTTTAGAAAAGCTCCTCTCTTTTACGACAGTCATAAAAGTGTGAATCTTTGCAAAATCCCTTAACATAATTCCCTCCTAAAAAACTCAATATCTTTATGGTAACATAACTTAATTTAATAAAGCTGTCTCAAAAAACTGTATAATGGTTTTACACGGTGGCATCAAAAATAAATCAAAATAAGAACAACAAACACCTTATGATAGAAAAAGCCCTCTCAAATCTAAACCCAGAACAACAAGAAGCTGCAAAGCATATCGATGGTCCGTTGCTTATACTAGCAGGAGCTGGGAGCGGAAAGACAAAAACAATAACCACAAGGCTTGCCTACCTAATCTCACTCGGCATCGATCCAGCCAACACTATCACACTAACATTCACCAATAAAGCAGCTAGTGAGATGAGGCAGAGAGCCCTATCAATGCTTGGCGGACATATATATCCACCACTGCTATGTACTTTTCACAAATTTGGACTGCTTTTTTTGAAGTTTCATATCACGAGGCTAGAACGAAAAGCCTCGTTTGTAGTCATAGACAGTGACGATAAAAAAAAGATAATCAAAGATTTCCATCCAACATTTCCATCTAGCTCTATTTCACACTACATTTCATCATGCAAAAACTCAATTATTGGCGTACAAGAGGCAAAAAACTCAGCAAATGGTGAGTTTGAAAAAGAAGCTAGCCAAATATATGAAAAATACGAAGAGTATCTGGTCAAAAATTCGCTCGTCGACTTCGATGATTTGCTCTTGTTGCCATACAAAATACTACTCAATTTTGACGACATAGCAATCGAAACCAGCAAAAAATACGCTTATATTACGGTGGACGAATATCAAGACACGAACCACCTGCAGTTTGAACTGCTAAAACTCCTGTGCAAAGAGCATTCAAATATCTGTGTCGTCGGGGATGATGACCAGAGTATCTACGGCTTTCGCGGTGCCGATGTGAGCAATATTCTCTCTTTTGAAACTACTTTTCAAGGCGCAAAAACAGTCAAATTAGAGTCCAACTATCGCTCAACTAGTCAAATCCTAAATCTAGCAAATATAGTCGTGGCAAACAACTCCGAGAGACTGGATAAAAAACTGCGAAGCGTCAGGGGTGAGGGTAAAGAGATCAAATACAGTCGGTTTGAAGATGAAAGAGGTGAGTCCGGGTTTATTGCTCACGAAATCAAAAAACTACTACAAAACGGTGCAGACCCTTCTGGTATCGCTGTTTTGTTTCGTATGAATGCGCTCAGTCGTGCGATAGAAGAAGAGTTCACTAAGCAAAAAATCGCCTTCCGCTTCGTGGGCGGAACGATGTTTTATGAGCGAGCTGAGATAAAAGATATATTGGCGTACCTCAGACTGTGTGTCAATGAAAACGATGATTTTTCACTAAAGAGAGTCATCAATAGACCAAAAAGAGGCATCGGCAAAACCACGCTAGAAAAACTCGAAGCTGCTGCTTTGTCACAAAATATACAGATGTTTGAACTAATGTCAAACATCTTTTTCGAGCCACAGTTGACAGCACTTTGTAGTAAAAAAACAGCTGGGCTACTCAGAGAATTCGCACAAATGATTGGACAGTTGCATGACAAAAAACTAGGCGGAATGGCCAATTTCTGGAATGAATTCGACCAAATAATCGGGCTAAAAAGCTTTTTTAATGCACTCGGAGAAGATGACAGAGTCGGCAATATCGATGAGTTTATCGCCATGGCAAAAGAGTTTTTCAAAGAAAATCCAGAGTATGAGCTAGAGGAGTTCCTAAACGACATAGCATTGGTTAGCGAAAGCGAGGAGCAAAACTACGGCGATGTATCAATAATGACAATCCACTCCGCAAAAGGACTCGAGTTTGATAGTGTGTTTGTTGTAGGTCTTGACGACGGATTTTTCCCTATAAATACCGGAACTGTCGACATCGAAGAAGAGCGCAGGCTCTTTTATGTGGCAGTCACTAGGGCAAAGTCAAATCTATACCTACTCGGCGCCAAAAGTAGATTTTTGCACGGTGAGAGAAAATTTATGCCGCCTAGCAGGTTTCTAAAAGAGGCTGGACTAACAGACGACCCAATACCTGTAGGTGGTGGAAAATATGTTCGAAATGACCTTGTGAAGCATAAAATATTTGGCTTTGGCAGAGTTATGGAAGTACTAGTCGGCGACAAACTAAAAATAAATTTCGGCGGACAGACTAGAGAGCTGCTCGCTGCTTTTGTCGAAAAGGCTGTATAAACTGACTTTAACTGTCTTTTATCTTTACCAAATATAGTAAAAGCCAATTTTTAGGTTTTTTCAGATATTATCCCGACTCATTTTCTGATAACTACAAATAAAGTAAAGATTATCAAGACACAAAAGAGGTATAAAATGGCTAGAAGATGTATGGTAACCGGCAAAGGCGTACAAGTTGGCAACAATGTTAGCCACGCTAACAACAAAGTAAAAAGAAGATTTTTACCAAACCTAAGAGTAGTTAGAATCGAACTTCCAGATGGCACTACACAAAAAATCAAAGTAGCTGCTTCAACTCTTAGAACAATGAAAAAAGCTTCTAAATAAGCTTTACTCTCAAACTGCAAGGGCTTTTGCTCTTGCCTTTCTCTCTTTAAAATCCCAAAATATAGGTCTTAAAATGTTCAAAATTTTTCCTATTGACGGCGGCGTATGTGCAAGCGAAGGCTTTTTCTCTCACGGTGTAAGTGTAGGTCTTAGAGGCAACGAAAATCCAGATGTTGCGTTTGTATATTCCGATACTCTATGTGATATTTCTGCGCTATTTACGACATATAAATTTCTAGCAGCACCAATCAAACACTTCTTGGCTAAAGGTAGTTTTCAGACCAACTTTGTACTTATCAATGCCAAAAATGCAAATGCAATGACGGGTCAAACTGGTATTGATGATATTAACGAGCTTCTTGGTGAAATGTGTAAAAAAATCCCAAATGCAGTAAATCCAGTAATGAGTTCCACAGGTGTAATAGGCGTCAGGCTACCAAAAGAAAAAATAGCAACGGCTTTTGATAAGTTTGACCTTAGCTCAAAAGACAATGACTCTGCATCTCGTGCTATCATGACAACAGATGCTTTCAAAAAAGAGATAGCATTCAAAGTTGTCTTGGAAGATGGTAGTAGTTTTCACATCGGAGCGATGGCAAAAGGTGCTGGGATGATAAATCCAGCCATGGCAACTATGCTATGTTTTGTCACGACTGACGCTTGTGCACCAAAAGCTGATATGGATGAGCTATTAAAAGAGCTGGCACATACTACATTTAACGCTATCAGCGTGGATGGTGACACATCTACAAACGACACCATAATGGTATTGGCAAATAGCAAAAGTGGCTCTTACGATAAGTCTGCGTTCAAAGAGGCTTTGAGACTAGTAATGCACAATATGGCTACTCTGATGGCAAAAGATGGTGAAGGCGCCAAAAAACTAGTCGCTTTTGAAGTCAAAAATGCCGTGAATGATAGAGAGGCAGAGCAAGCAGCAAAAGCCCTCTCAAACTCTCTACTGGTCAAAACTGCGATATTTGGCGAAGACCCTAACTGGGGACGACTCGCCTCAACAATAGGTGCTAGTGGCATAGAGTGCAATGAGCTGACACTTGTCATAACAATTGGCGATGTTGTGGTCTATGACAAGGGTGCAAATATATTTGACAAAGAGTGTGAAGCAAAAGCGGCTGGCATAATGAAAGCAGATGAATTTAGAATCATCTGTGACATTGGATTAGGCAAAGCCAATTTCACCGCATACGGCTGTGATTTGGGCTATGAATATGTCAAAATCAATGCTGATTATAGAACATAAGAGCCATTTGGCTAATATAACAAAAATTTAAAGGAGAAAAATATGTTCCACGAATATAGAGACATAGTATCAAAACTAAAAGTAGAAAATGCTCACTTTGACAAGTTGTTTGAAAAACACAACGAACTTGATTCAAAACTAGAAAAAGATGGTCTTCACATGGATGCACTAGAAGTTGAAAAACTAAAAAAAGAAAAGCTGCACCTTAAAGATGAAGCATACAATATGATTATGGAATACAAAAAAACTCACAATCTATAAGACAAAGGCCTTCGGGCCTCCAAAATGTCCTCAAAACTCCGCAAAAATCTCAAGCTAGCTTCCGTATCATCACACCTTGTTGATGCTCAATACATATCATCGTTTTTTGGTATTTCACTCAATGCTCTATACCTCAGGATGCACTTTGACAACTTCCCAAAAGCTACAAAAATCAATGGGAAACTCTATTTTGACCTAAATGAAGTGTTGGCTCATTTTAAAAAAAGTGACGAAGAAGATTCGTACTGTTTTTTGGTTAGAGACGAGATTAGAACTTTAATCGATTCTGGACGCCTAAGCAGAAAGCAGGTGGGGCAAATATTAAACGCTACCAACCCATCAAGCATCGGTGGCATGGTCTATCTAAGAAACATCAGTCGAGATAGGGCTGATCAACTAATATTTGGACTAACAAAAATGGGAATCAAGCTAGACTTTGACAACAGTATCAGTTTTGCAGAACAAAAAAAAGAGCGGCTTAATTATATATATGAAGTCTGGGACCTACTTCTCAGACTCGTAGAATCAGAGAAAATATCAAATAGAGAGATAGGCAAATTTGTCAATACAAAAAACTTCGGCTACATCGGCAAATCAATAATAACAAATGCGCCAAGCTACAAATTGTCAAAAATAATCAAATTAAAATTGATACAAAACAGGCTAATCTAGCTTAGCGGCTTGTGTTTGTATAGTATAAATGAAAGCTAAAAAGAAGTGGTGAGCCCATCAGGATTCGAACCTGAGACCTACGCCTTAGAAGGGCGTTGCTCTATCCAGCTGAGCTATGGACCCACAAGTGTGTTAAAAAATGGTGCGCTCGGAGAGACTCGAACTCCCAACCTACTGATCCGAAGTCAGTTGCTCTATCCATTGAGCCACGAACGCTTAGCAGGGCAAGGAACATTCAAAAAGAACGACCAAAAATGAAAATGGGGTAAGTGAAGGGGCTCGAACCCTCGACCCTCGGAACCACAACCCGATGCTCTAACCGACTGAGCTACACCTACCATCTCGACCAAATAAATTACAAATAATGGTCGGGGCGAGAGGATTCGAACCTCCGACCCCCTGGTCCCAAACCAGGTGCGCTAACCAGACTGCGCTACGCCCCGAAAAACGGAATGGTGATTATATAGGTTTATTCCTAAAAAGTCAATAGTGAATTTTGAAAGAGCTGAAAAAAACACGCCGTGCTAAGGTAATTTTTGTTACGATTTCATACTAAAATCACCGAATAAACAAGGACTCGTATTGCTTAGAACTCACCTTTGTGCCGAACTTGGCGAAAAAGATATATCATCAACAATTACCGTTTGTGGCTGGGTAAATAGCTACCGTGACCATGGTGAACTAGTTTTCATCGACCTCAGAGACAAAAGCGGTATTATTCAGCTGGTTTGCGACCCAAAAGATAGTGCTGATGCACACAAAATAGCTGCTGAAGTCAGAGACGAATATGTACTCATCGCAAATGGATATGTCAGAAAAAGAGGCGAAGGTCTTGCAAATCCAAAACTAAAAACAGGTGCTATTGAAATAGTAGTCACTAGCCTCACAATCGAAAACAAAAGCCCTACTCCGCCATTTGCAATTGGTGACCAAAAGGTAAATGAAGAACTAAAACTCAAATATCGATTCCTAGAGCTTAGAGATTCCAAAGTTCTTAACACTTTTGTTACTCGCTCAAAAGTCGCCGTTGCAATGCGAAACTACTTCGATGCTAACGGCTTCTTGGATGTAGAGACTCCAATTTTGACCAAATCAACTCCAGAAGGTGCCAGAGATTATCTAGTACCTAGTCGTGTCCATCAGGGTGAATTTTTTGCACTTCCGCAATCCCCACAACTATTCAAACAACTACTAATGGTAGCTGGATTTGATAGATATTTCCAAATAGCAAGATGCTTTAGGGATGAGGATTTGCGTTCTGACAGACAGCCTGAATTTACCCAAGTGGATGTTGAGATGAGTTTTTGTGATGACGAAGACATCATGGCAACTGCTGAAGGCGCACTAAAAGAAGCATTCAAAGTCATTGGAGCAGACATTCAAACACCTTTCAAACGAATGGATTATGATACTGCTATGGAAAAGTACGGCTCTGACAAACCCGACATGAGATTTGAGCTACCGCTTACTGATGTTGCTGATATTTTTGACAATACAGGACTCAAGGTTTTTGCCGAAATCGCAAAAGACAAACACAAAAACAGAATCAAAGCGCTAGGCGTACCAGACGGTGACAAACTAACTAGAAAAGAAATTGACTACCTGACAGACTATGTACAAAAGTTCGGTGCAAAAGGTCTAGCATGGCTAAAAGTCAAAGAAGACGGTGGCTTGCAGGGACCAATAGAGAAATTCCTAAGCGATTCAGAAAAGGCAGAAGTAGTTAGCAGACTTGGTCTTAGAACTGGCGACTTGATATTCTTTGGTGCTGGCAAAAAATCAACAGTGCTAGATTATATGGGCAGACTTAGAGCAGAGGTTGCGAGACTAATGGGGCTCATCGACGAAGATAAATTTGAGTTCTTGTGGGTTGTGGATTTCCCTATGTTTGAAGTCGAGGATGATAAAGTCAAAGCGCTTCACCATCCATTTACGATGCCAAAAGATATTGACAATACAGACAAAGAAGCTATCAAATCAATCGCTTATGATGTTGTACTCAACGGCTATGAGATAGGTGGCGGAAGTATCAGAATACACAAAGAAGAGATACAAAAGAAAGTATTTGAGATGCTAGGTATCGGGGAAGAGTAGCAAAAAGAAAAATTTGGCTTCCTACTAGATGCTCTCAAATTCGGAGCACCTCCGCACGGTGGATTTGCACTTGGACTTGATAGAATCATCATGCTGATGACAAAATCAGAGAGTATCAGAGATGTAATCGCTTTTCCAAAAACACAAAAAGCACAATGTCTGTTGACTTCTGCTCCAAGTGAAGTCGATGCAAATCAGCTAAAAGAGCTAGCAATTCGCATTTCAAAACTAGTACCAGAACAAAAATAAATCTAAAAAGGAAAGAAGAGTATGAAAAAACTATTTTTAATTATCGGGGCACCAGGAAGCGGCAAAACAACAGATGCAAGTCTGATAGCAGAGAGAAACGAGGGTATTTCTCACTATTCAACAGGTGATTTGCTAAGAGCTGAGAGTGCAAGCGGAAGTGAGCTTGGCAAACAAATCGAGAGTTTTACTTCAAGAGGCAATCTAGTACCGTTAGAAATCGTAATAAACACAGTTGTAACAGCTATAAAAAATAGTGCGGATGATGTAGTCGTAATAGATGGTTTCCCAAGAAGCGTAGAGCAAATGACAAAACTTGACGAAGTCCTATCTACTGATTCAAGCGTAGAGCTTTCAAGCGTAATCGAAGTAGTTGTAAGCGAAGAAGTAGCAAAAGACAGAGTTCTTGGTCGTGCAAGAGGTGCTGATGACAATGCAGAAGTGTTTTACAATAGAATGAAAGTGTTTATGGAGCCACTAAAAGCTATCCAAGATTTCTATGGCAAAAAAGGTATCTATTGCCAAATCAACGCAGAGCGAACGATAGACGAAATCGTCGCTGATGTTGATGCACACATCAAAAGCAAAATCTAACTTTCAATAGCTTTTATGAATTTTTACACATGCATCATCGGTACCGAGCTACTCAACGGCAGACGCAAAGATGAGCATTTTGAGTTCGTAAACGCTGAACTTCTAAAACGAGGCTGCGAGCAAAAAGCCAGCTGCGTCATCAAAGACGAGCCTAGCTTCATACAATCAACATTTGAATTCATCAAAAACGACCCAGATTCAGTTATGTTCTGTTTTGGCGGAATCGGTGCGACGCCCGACGACTACACTAGAGAGTGTGATGCAAATGTATTTACCGCTGGCGAAATGTGTGACCACCCAGAGGCCGCAAAAATAATCACTGACAAATTTGGCGAGAACTCATATCCAAATCGTATCAAGATGGCTCATCTACCAATTGGTGCTGGACTACTCACAAATGTTGTAAATAATATACCAGGATTTTATCTCCAAGATAGATTTTTTTTCTCCCCAGGCTTCCCATCAATGGCAAAAGCAATGGTCATGGAAGCGCTTGACAAATTTTATCCAGCCAACAAACCAAAATACTCTCATACATTTACAGCGTTTTGCTCAGAAGAAAACCTTATAGACATCATGCAGACACTACCGCCAAGTGTAGAGTTTTCTAGCCTACCTATCATGGAAGGTGACAAAAGAGCAGTCGAGCTCTATCTAGCCTCTTACAGTTCATGTGTCAACGAAGACTGCTATGAGCATTTCGTAACACTTATTGAGAAAAAAGGTATCAACTGGAGAGATGGCGGATACTTTGAAGCCACGCAGTGAGTAGCAATATTTACCAATCGCTCTTAGGTTTTTATCAGAAATTTATCTCACCCGTTTTTGGTCCATCTTGCAGGTATTATCCGTCATGCTCAGAGTATGCCAAATGGCAGTTCGATACGAACAAACCTCACCTTGCCTTTTGGCACTCAGCTATCAGAATCCTCAGGTGCAATAAGCTTTTTGACGGAGGAATAGACTATCCAAAAATCAAATTTCAACCACCAAAACTAATGGCAAAAAATCCAAAAAATATCGAAATAAAGTATTGGATAGTAAGTAGCAACGGGGGATTTGAGGCAATAAAAGCTTTTAAATAGCCTGCTGATAGTGATTTTTGATGTTCTCAAAGGCATTTTGAATCACTTGGAATTTTTTTGTATAGTTGAGAATTGTCTGCTCATCCTGCCCAAAAACATTATCAGGATGGTACTCTTTGATAAGCTTCATATAGCTCTGCTTGACCTTCTCAAAGCTATCCCCTGGCGAGACATTTAGCACCATAAAATTGGCATTAATAGCAACATCAGAATATCTGTCCAGATAGAATCTTTTTTCTTTTGTGCTTTCATGGCAAAAACTCATCAGCTCCTCTTCAGAATAGATGAACCGCACATATGTGTCATTCACTTTTAGACCTCTTGTCAAAAGCTCTTTTGTCTTTTGGATTGCTGCTGGCGAGATGGCTTTTATCTTTACCAGCCTTGCAACATAATCTATCTCTTTTTGCTCTGGACGATAAAAATTCTCCAAAACTTCAAATATCTTCATACTCGGATTGTAAATCCGAAAACTAACAACACCCAAAACTGCTCTGACATATATAAATGTATCTTTTAGCTTGCTAGCATCTGCGATAAATTCGACTAGAATCGGGAGGTTTTTTTCTGTATTGAAGTATATTTTACTTTTACGGTTTTTGTTGAAATTGGTAATAAGGCAGTCTAAGAAAAAACGCCTTTTTGCCTTGTCTTTTTCTCTAGGATAGATAACAAAACCGCCCGCAAGCCTTATGGAATAGGCAAAATTCTTGCCTGCATACTTTCTTATGTATTCACAATACGCCATATCCGTTTGGTCAATTTGCGCTTTGAATAAATTTGCTGTCTGCTTGACAGAATATACTTGGCTTTCCATTCCCATTTGGCTCCTATAACTGAGCACTCTAAAGCAAATATAGTTCCACAAATTTACCGCCACAAAAAGAGTAAAAAAACAACTATATGCTAAAATCAGCGCCACAAAACTCTAGGATTTCATATGCAAAATAGTCTCTACAATATAAATATAGAAAAAACAGTCCTAAACTCCATAATTTTTGAGCCGGCACTCTTTGACGACTTGGCTGGTACGATGCGACCAGATGATATGTTTCACCCTTTTCACAAAGCTCTTTTCAAAACTCTCGGCACTCTAAATGACGAAAAACTCCCGATTGCAGATGAGTTCATCAAGCAAAAAATGCTCAAAAATGACGAGTTCAATGAGGAGGCTTTCCTCGATATACTATCAGTCACACCAGTCTCAAACCTCAAGGCATATATTGACGAGCTGCATGAACTAAGCTCAAAGCGAGCTTTGATAACAATGAGCAATGAAGTCAAGAAAATGTGTGAAGAGCACGAAATGGACGCGAGTGAACTGATAAACGAAACAGAGAAAAAGCTATTTTTGATAGCCAGCTCTGAGAGTTCAAAAGATTTCAGAGACGCCACAGAGGTATGCAAATCTACACTCCAATATATTCAAGAGATGAAAGACAAAGGAAGCAACATCCTAACAGGTCTGGATACTGGATTTTATGACCTCAACAAAAAAACTGCTGGTTTTGGCAAAGGCGACCTCATCATCATAGCTGCGAGACCAGCGATGGGTAAAACAGCTTTCGCGCTCAATCTGGCAAGCAGAACGCTAGACAGCAATCTCGGCGTTGCTCTATTTAGCCTTGAGATGCCTGCGGAGCAGATGTTGCTTCGTATGTTGGCAGCTAAGACAAGTATTCCACTACAGCACCTAAGAGTCGGCAATATGAGCGATGATGAGTGGACTAGACTGACCCATGCTTATGAT
>CAZNYV010000052.1:0-12934 GCA_964577355.1 uncultured Campylobacteraceae bacterium | reverse complement strand
CTTCGTCGGCTCGTGTAGACCTAGTAATGATGATACCAACAGAAGTCGAGATGATGAGAGCTGGGAGCTGAGCAATCAAACCATCACCGATTGTCAAGATGGTATATGTATGTGCACTTTGAGATACTGATAAGTCATGCTGTAAGACGCCAATCAAAAACCCGCCGACAATATTGATGACGGTGATTATGATACCAGCAACTGCATCCCCGCTGACAAATTTACTAGCACCATCCATTGCTCCGTAAAAATTCGCCTCGCCAATAATGTCCTGTCGCCTCTTTCTAGCTGTTGGCTCATCTATCATACCAGCATTGAGGTCGGCATCTATTGCCATTTGTTTTCCAGGCATTGCATCGAGTGTGAATCTAGCTGCAACTTCAGCAACCCTGCCAGAGCCCTTGGTGATTACCATGAAATTTATGATTACCAAGATGGTGAACATGATGATACCAATGACAAAGTTACCACCGACAACAAACTCACCGAAGCTCGCCACGATATGGCTAACAGCATCTGGTCCCATGTGCCCATTTGTGAGAATCATTCTCGTGGTGGCGACATTCAGCGAGAGCCTATATAGTGTTACGAGTAGTAGAAGCGTTGGAAATGTGGTGAGGTCAGTTGGTTTTGGTGTAAAAAAGGCTATTAGGATAAGCAGTACGGCAACTGCAATTGATATTGTTAGAAAAAAGTCTAGTATTATAGATGGCAGTGGGACGATAATGATAGACATTATCGAGACGACCATCATTACAACGGCGAACTCTTTTGCACTTGATGCTTTCTTGAGTATGTCTGTGATAGAGCCTAGTGGACTTGCTGTTTTTGCCATTAATTATTTAGAAATTATCTCTTCTAAAGTCATTCCAGCCAAAAAAGTATCAATTTTGCCTTGCAACTTTACAAATGTTGGCCATATCATGCAGCTACCAACTCGTTCAGATGGACAACATCCATTATCTGAGGTGCATTCAAATACAGCCGCAGCGTTTTCTTCTACGGATTTTATGATGTCAAGAACAGTTATTTGAGATATTGGTCTTGCGAGTACAAAACCCCCTCTGACTCCCTTGTAGGATTTTAAAATACCACTTTTGGTCAGTTTTTGTAATATTTTTGCCAAGAAACTTTTTGATATTCCGACAGTGGTTGACATCGTGTCAACATCCACTGGTTCTGATTTGCCAGATATGCAAAAAATTGATAACAAGGCGTATTCGCTGGCTTTTGTGAGTAACATAACAGTCCTATTTTTGAAACAAAATTACGCGGATTGTATCTCATCTTCTCTGATATTTTCGGATAAATAATGTCCTGTTTAGTTTTTGCTACCAATATTGTCCTCGTAGTAAAACTTTAAGCCCCTAATCACTATAATGCGCGTCCCAATTTGGGATAAATCAACACCAATCAGGAGGTCACCATGGCTTTAGATTCGGCGAAAAAAAGCGAAATTATCGCAAAATTTGCAAATAAAGAATCAGATACAGGCTCACCAGCAGTTCAAATAGCGCTTCTTACAGCAAGAATCACAGAACTTACGGCTCACCTAAAAACAAATGATAAAGATCATTCTTGCAGACTAGGTCTACTAAAACTAGTAGGTCAAAGAAGAAGACTTATGAGATACCTCAAAAGAAAAGATCTTGCAAAATATACAGAAGTAATCACTACTCTAAGCATAAGAGATAGAGTTTAACTCTCTTCTAGGAGAGCTTAGGCTCTCTTCTTTTTATTCTTCTTACCTCCTTTTCCCATTATAAAAAAACCAAAAAACATTTTTAGTCACTTCAAAATTCGTTATCTATAGAATACAAAAGGTAATTTTGATACGATTTTGTAAATACTCCAAAGGAATTAAATTGCACTATTTAGACATTTATGGCGGTAATAAGCTGAGCGGTTCGATAAAAATATCAGGAGCAAAAAACGCTGCACTTCCACTGCTTGCTGCGACTATTCTGTCATCCAAACCAATCAAAATCACGAATATGCCAGAAGTTGCTGACATCAAGACATTTTTGAAACTACTCGGCAATCTGGGTGCTAGCTACTCTCTCGAAAATAATACTTTAAATATAGATACAACAACACTAACTGGGACAACTGCAACATATGATATAGTCAAGACCATGAGGGCTTCCATTCTTGTGCTTGGACCTATTTTGGCTAGATTTGGCAAATGTGATGTAAGTCTTCCTGGCGGGTGCGCAATAGGGCAGCGACCAGTTGATTTGCACCTAAAAGCACTGGAAGCGATGGGTGCTGAGATAGAAATCAAAAACGGCTATATAGAAGCGAGGGCACCTAGAGGACTTAACGGTGCTGTGATTGATTTTGCAAAAATCACAGTAACTGGAACCGAAAATATAGTGATGGCCGCAGCTCTTGCAAAAGGAACTACAAAGATTCTAAATGCTGCAAGAGAGCCAGAAGTCGTACAAATATGTGAAGTGCTGAGAGCTGCTGGGTGTGACATAGCTGGAGTTGGTACGGATGAAATTATCATCAACGGCTCAAATGGAGAACTCTATCCATTTGAAGAAATCGCAGTTATACCTGACAGAATAGAAGCGGGTACATATCTATGTGCTGGAGCTATCACAAACTCAGAAATTACACTAGAAAATGTTTGTGTCTCGCATATGGAAAGCTTCATAGCAAAGCTTCAAGAGGCTGGATTCTCTTTTGGATATGGCAAAAACTCTATCACAATCAAGCCAGCCAAAAAAATCAAGCCAATGAATATTATCACCACAGAGTTCCCAGGATTCCCGACTGATATGCAAGCACAGTTTATGGCTTTGGCTACACAAGCGCATGGTGAGAGTGTGGTCGAAGAGAGACTCTTTGAAAATAGGTTTATGCACGCGAGTGAGCTGGTTAGACTAGGCGCAAATGTCAGAATAGAGCATAACACAGCGTATATATCTGGCGCTACTGACTTGACTGGAGCTGATGTCATGGCTACAGATCTTCGTGCATCTAGTGCTCTTGTTATTGCTGGGCTTGTAGCGGATGGCAAGACTAGAATACATAGAATCTACCATTTAGATAGAGGTTATGAGAAGCTAGAAGAAAAGCTAATAGCGCTCGGTGCAAACATACAAAGAGGCGATGAATAATCGTATATAATGCAAAATAACAAGGCTGGTCTGATTCATCTAATAGGTAAGTACCTTGTTGTATTTTTTATTCTATTTTGGCAAATTGCATACGCTACTACAAATGTAAATATCGGTGTCTTGACATTCAGGGGGCAAGCTGAGACACAAAAGCAGTGGAATCCAACTGCGCAGTGGCTTGGCGCTAGAGCTGCTGGATACAACTTTACAATAGTTCCATTGAATGTTGTTGATATAGATAGCGTGGTTGCAAATCAAAGTGTGGATTTTATTTTAGTCAATCCAGAGGTGTTGACAAGACTTAAAATAAAATACTCTGTAAATCCAATGGCTACACTTATTACTGCCGTGAACAAACGCCCGATTGATAAGTTTGGCGGTGTAATTTTTACAACTGCAAACAGAGAAGATATAACTACTCTAAAAGACTTGAATAACAAAAAAATAGTATCCGTCAGCCCACTATCTTTTGCAGGTTTTATGCTTCAAAAGTGGGAACTCAATAGGGAAGACCCTGATGCCAGTAGAAGCTTGGATATAAACTTTGTAGGGCATCCTCAAGACAAAATAGTAACAGAAGTTCTGAGCGGGAACGCTGATGTTGGTTTTGTGAGAACAGGTGTTTTGGAGTCTATGGCTCAAGAGCATAAAATTGATTTGAAGCAAATAAAAATTATAAATCAAAAACAGCAAAACTCCTTTCCTCTAATGCTTTCTACTGAGTTGTATCCTGAGTGGGCATTTGCTTCCATAAAAAATGACGATAATAGGCTGGTAAGAGCTGTTGCAAAAGCCCTGTTTGACATATCTCCAAATATGCCTTGTGCGGTTAGTGGCAAATATTACGGTTTTGCGCCACCAGCAAACTACTCAGATGTAGAGGCATTGATGATTCGCATAGGCGCGATTCCGTCATCTAGCGACTTTGATTTTTCTGATATTTTCAAGAAATATACAACAAATATCATGCTTATGATATTTTTGTCTTTAGCACTAATTGTTTTTATGGTGTATAGGCTGTATGCCGATAACAAAAAGCTAAGTATTCAACTTGAAACAAGTGAGAGACTAACTCTTCGTGATGCTATTTTGGATAGTCTGGGTGAGGGTGTTTTTGGGGTTGATACTGAACAAAAATGCATATTTATCAACCAAGCAGCTCTAAACATGCTTGGCTACACAAAAGAGGATATGCTAGGTCGCAAAATCATGGACATACTTTTGTGTCCAGTGTTTAGAAATAAAACAGGTAACTGGATACTTGATAACGAGGTTTGTCTTCGTTGTAAGAGTGGTGAGAGTTTATCTGTTAGAATGACGACAAACACACTTATTGATGGTAGCGATGATGTAATAGGTGCGGTGAGTGTATTTGAAGATATTACGCAGCTCAAACAAACATCAAAAAGACTAGAAGAGGCGATGGTCTCTGCTGAAAAAGCAAACGCAATAAAATCTGAATTTTTGGCAAATATGAGTCATGAAATCAGAACTCCACTAAATGGAATTATGGGCTTTGTTGAGCTTCTCAAAAAATCGACAATAATTGATCAAAAAGAGAGAAGCTATATCAACATCTTGGATAGAAGCTCAAAAGGGCTACTAAATATTATAGATGAGATTTTGGACTTTTCCAAAATTGAGGCAAATATGCTTGAGCTTAGCCCTGCTTTGCACTCTCCTGTAGATGAGTACTCCGCAGTGGTTGAGCTTTTTTCTAGCCTTGCTCAAGAAAAACATATCAATCTGCTGACTTTTATAGACCCAAATCTGCCATCTATTGCTTTTGCTGACGAGATAAAAATCAGGCAAGTTTTGACAAACTTGTTATCAAATTCTATTAAATTCACCACCCCGAACGGCACGGTAACACTAAATGTCAGAGTTGTATCGAGAGAAGAAGATAAGTGTGATGTTGCTATCTCGGTTAGCGATACTGGTATTGGTATGTCAGAGGATGATATTGAAAAGCTTTTTTCACCGTTTAGTCAGGCTGATACTTCAATATCAAGGTCATTTGGCGGGACAGGGCTTGGTTTAGCAATTTCTCAAAAAATAGTCAATTTGATGGATAGTGAAATAATTGTAAAAAGTGAGCCAGGAAGAGGGAGTGAGTTTTCATTTGTGATAACACTTGAACAGTGTGAAGGGCGAGATTTGGTTCTTCCAAATGATGTGCGCATTGGTTTTGTGGTTGGGAACTACAACGGTGATATAGGTTTGGTTCTTGATTATTTACAATCTTTTGGTCCCCCTATCTCTATTATTGATAGTTCGGATATTGATATTGAGGATTTTGACATCTTGATAATGCATATGGATGAGATTCAAAATTCACATATTTCACTATCAAAGCTAATGAGCAAACTTATTATCATATCTCACTATCACACAAAAACAGAGCCATTTTCAAATATGCTAGCACCACCATTTTTGCCAAAAAAGATTTACGGCATGATTTGTTCAGTAGGTAAGTTAAAAATTCAATCGCAAGATACGATAGTGAGGGGTCAAGATGAGGCAATGAGAGGTAAGGTTTTGATTGTTGACGATCAAGAGACAAACAGAATATTGCTTCAGGAGATTTTGACTAGTTATGGCATAGATAGTCAAATGGCAGAAGATGGTTTTGAGGCGTTTGAGATGTTTAAAAATTTTGATTTTGATATAGTTTTTATGGATATTCATATGCCAAAATGCGATGGGATTTCAGCGCTCAAGCTGATTCGACAATATGAAAGCCAAGAAAATTTTGCGCCAACAAAAATAATAGCACTTAGTGCCGATGCTATCAAAGGTAGGGCGGAGTTTTTTATAGAATCCGGATTTGATAGTTATATGTCAAAGCCTATAGATTATGGAGTGCTTATGCAGATATTGAAAGAGAACTTTGGTGAGAGTAACAAAAACATTGTGAAAAATAGTGAACAAAGCGGAATTATTGAGAGTAACTATTTTTCAAGCTCTCAGACAGCGCTTGAGCTTGGTATATCAGAATCTAGCGTGATAAAAAGTTTCAAAGCATTTATGTCTAGTATGATTAGTGCTGTTCCAGCATTGGAGTTGGCAATAGAAAGTGGAGACAAAGACAGCATAAAGGATTATGCACACAAGATAAAGGGTTCGTCATCAAACCTGAGAATCCCAGCGCTGGCTCTGCCTGCAAGAGAGCTTGAAAACGGGGCGTATGATATGGCAAAAGCTGATATGGATATATATTTTGGTGAGATAAAAAATATTTTTTCAAAACTTTTGGAGCCACAGGTAGATGGTAATGGTACGAAATAAGCTACGCAAGAGCTGATTAATCTTTTGCTAGAAATCTTTTGTTTTCTGGATTGTTGAGCAGTCTTTCCATTGATTTGCTTTCACCATCGGCGTGTGTAGTAGCTGGTTCTTTGTGTTTTTTCTTTTGACCAGCAGCTATATTTATAAAAACAGGCGTATCTTCTATTACTATTTGTGCGATTTTGTCTATCGGAATGCCAACGGTTGAGCCAAAATTGTTCGGACCAAAGCCAGCTTCAAAATATAAAATGTTTTCATCTGACAAATATGCGCTTTCAAATGAGTAGCCAGAGACTACAAACAGGGCTATCTGTTTGATATTTTTCATAATATCTTTTGGTAAAACAGGATCAAAACTCACTCCAGCTGTATCACACACAACACCAAACTCTATGTTTTTGTCAAATACATATTTGATAAGCTCTGTCGCACTATGCTCCATGAGCATGGAGAATTTTGA
Source organism: uncultured Campylobacteraceae bacterium (assembly GCA_964577355.1). Classification (GTDB taxonomy): domain Bacteria; phylum Campylobacterota; class Campylobacteria; order Campylobacterales; family UBA6016; genus CAZNYV01. Next base: position 6,058 of record CAZNYV010000052.1, on the reverse strand, counting down.
GTCATAAAGTAGTTTTGTAACCATTCAAAAGCCTTTTTGAATTATTTCGTATATTGTATCTATTTCGTCGTTTTCAAAATAAATAGACCTTGATGCTTCTAGTAGTTCTACTGCTGCATCTTTGGCAAAAACATAGCCTCTAGCACACTCTGGATGGGCTACCATCAAGCTTTTTCCAATGGTTACATTTTGGCTTGTGGCTCTATCACAGACAAAGCAGTAGTCGTGCCTGCTACCACTTCCCTCAAACTTTAGTATTTTTGCAAAAGCTTCAATAGCTAATCTTTTTGGGTTTGACTGACCAAAAATATCGGCGTAATCGCAAAGTAATTCATAGTAAAACGGGTCAATTTCGCTCGCATCTTGCAAATGCGTTGCCAAAATGGTCATAAAGTTTTGCCATATTAGCAGTCTAGGCGTTTCGTGCATCCATCCGAAACCGAGGTGCATCAAATCTTTTAGCCTAAAAATTTCTTTGTTTACAACAGGTTCAGCGACAAAATCTATCTTGAAACCAAGATTGATTGCGGAGTGTCTGACGCCATAGAATCTATAAAGCTTTTTTATTTTACTTTCAGTCAAAACAGTGACTAACAAATCCTCTGATTTGACCTTTTTTATACCTAACACAAATCCTTGCAAATTCTTTTTCGCACCTATTTTTTATTTACTTGATGTTACGCATAAAATGAGAAAAGCCCATTTTAGCGGCAAGGACACAGCCGTCCTTTGCACTCCTATAAAGCTTTTCGCATAGAAACGCGAAATATTATGGGATTTTACACTATTTTTGATAGAATAGACGGCTTATTTTTTCTAGGACTTTGCGATAGGAGTCGGAAATAAATCAGCATATCCAAGTTGCGAGATTAGCTTTTGTGCTGTAGTGCGACGAAGTGTAGACGAGTTTGGCTCGTGTTTGCATAACATTTAGAATTAGGAAAATCAAATATGGATCTTCTAACAAGTTATAGAGATAATTGTGGTTTTGGAGCGTTGGCTCACATAAAAAATATACCTAGTCATAGCATAGTTGAAGATGCTATAACAGCGCTTGAGCGAATGATGCACAGGGGTGCAATAGCAGCAGATGGCAAAAGTGGTGATGGAAGTGGTCTTCTGTTTTCATTGCCGACAGAGTTTCTCAAAAACGAGGCAAAAGCTGCAGGAATAGACCTTCCAGACCTTTTTGCTCTTGCTATGGTGTTTTTTACGAATGAAAATCAAATGGATGTTTTTAAAAATATCTGCGAACAAAATGACCTAAGTGTGATTTATAATCGAAAAGTACCACTAAATAGCGATGCGCTTGGCTCTTTGGCACTCGAAAAACTACCTGACATCAGACAAATTTTTGTTGTTCCAAACTCTCTAATGGCGACAAAGAGATTCGATGCTTTGCTATATTTGACTAGAAAAGAGATTGAGCAAGCTCTTATTGCGGAAGATGATTTTTATATCACTTCGTTTTCTAGCAAAGTTGTGGTTTACAAGGGTCTTGTTATGCCTACACACATCAAAGAGTTCTACAAAGACCTAAACTCAAAAAAATTCAAAGCATCATTTGCTCTTTTCCACCAAAGATTTTCCACCAACACTTTGCCAAAATGGAGACTTGCTCAACCATTTAGGATGCTGGCACATAACGGTGAGATAAACTCCATCTCTGCCAATAGGTACAATGCTGTAGCTAAGTGTGAGTCGATTACAAGCGATGTATTTTCACCTGATGAGATGCAAAGAATACTTCCATTGTTACAAGGAAACAACTCTGATTCAGCTAGCTTGGATAACTTTTTGGAGTTTTTACTTGTAAACGGTTTTGATTTCTTCAAGGCGGTTCGAGCTCTTGTCCCAGCACCTTGGCAAAATGCACCACATCTTGATGCTAAGCTCAGGGCATTTTATGAATACACTTCTACTTGTTTTGAGGCTTGGGATGGACCAGCTGCTGTTACTGTGACGAATGGTAGATATATTGGTTGTATCTTGGATAGAAATGGTCTAAGACCTTCCAAATATATCATCACAAAAGATGACAGAATACTTATTGCCAGCGAATATGGTGTGCTTGATATTCCTGAGAGCGAGATAGTCGAGAGAGGCAGACTCCAAAGCGGGCAAATGATAGGCGTTGACCTCAAGTTTGGCAAAGTTCTCAAAAATAGTGACATCAACGAGTATCTAAAATCATCAAAACCATACAGTGAATGGCTTGGCAAAAATATGATTCACATTCAAGAGTATGTAGATGCTGCAAAAGAAAGCGTCGATTATGGTTGCGATAATCTAGTCGGTAAACAGCTATATTTCAACTATACATACGAGCTAATCGATATGGTTATCAAACCTTCTATCGAAGATGGCAAGGAAAATACTGGTTCAATGGGTGATGATACACCTGTTGCTGCGTTTAGTAATGAATTCAGACCACTTTGTGACTTCTTCAAGCAAAAATTTGCACAAGTAACCAATCCGCCAATCGACCCACTACGAGAAAAAGTCGTAATGAGTCTTAATACTGGCTTTGGCGAGGTTCATAATATTCTTAGTGAATCAGATGAAAATGCAAAGAGAATCAAAACATATTCGCCTATTCTGACTAGAGACAAGCTAGAAGTCCTGTTGAGCTTTGGTGATAGCCGCTCAGCTAGGTATGAAGAGTCATATAAAAATGGCTCTTTTGGTACTGGATTTGTATCAGACCTTGAGGGTTCACTAGAGAACTTTTGTGCAAAAATAGTCAAAGCTGTCAAAGATGATGCTATCAGAATCATTGTGCTTGATGACAGAATATTGGAAAAAAACGAAAAAGCGATGCCAATGGCTATGGTCGTTGGTAGACTGAACAAAGTATTGCAAGAAAATGCACTTAGACATCTCGTCTCTACTCTCTGTATTACTGGTGAAGTGTATGATTCTCATAGTGCTGCAGTGCTTATAGGTTATGGTGCGCAAGCTATTTTCCCTCATTTGCTCTACGCAACGGTTTATGATATTGTCACCGGTAAAGATGCTGATGAGCATGATATTAGAGCGGCTATCAAAAATGTACAACACTCAATTGACCTTGGACTTCAAAAAATACTATCAAAAATGGGCATCGCCACTATAGCCTCATATCGAAATTCTGGACTATTTGATGCTATTGGTTTGTCAAAAAATATTGTTGATAAATGTTTTGTCGGTTCTCATGCGATGATTGCTGGACTTGATTTCGCAGACATTGAAGAGAAGCTGGAGGGGCAGAAACAAAAAGCTCTAACAAAAAACACTCAGAGCAAGATTTTCCCTCTTGAGATAGGCGGTTTTTACAAGTACTCATACGAAAAAGAGTTCCATGACTACTCACCTGCGGTCGTTTATGCGATGCAAAAAATGGTTGAGACAAATGACAAAAAAGATTATGATGCATTTGCAGCACTTGTCAATGGCAGGGGCAGCAAGATGATCCGAGATTTCTTGGAGCTCAAATCTGATAGACAGCCTATAGATATTTCGAAGGTTGAGCCAAAAGAGGCGATTTTCAAAAGATTTGCAACAGCTGCTATGAGCCTTGGTTCTATAAGTCCAGAAGCTCACGAAGCGATGGCAAAAGCTATGAATATGATAGGTGGCAAAAGCAACTCTGGCGAGGGTGGTGAGTCACCAGAAAGGCTAAAAACTGATTGCAATTCAGCTATCAAGCAAGTGGCATCTGGTAGATTTGGTGTTACCCCTGGTTATCTCAGAAGCGCCTCCGAGATTCAAATCAAACTAGCACAGGGTGCAAAACCAGGTGAGGGCGGGCAACTCCCTGGAGATAAAGTTACACCTCTGATAGCAAAGTTGAGGTTTACAATACCTGGTGTCACACTTATTTCGCCACCACCACATCACGATATTTATTCTATTGAGGATTTGGCACAGCTAATATTTGACCTAAAACAGGTAAACCCAGTAGCAAAAATATCTGTCAAGCTTGTTTCAACTGCTGGTGTAGGGACTATCGCGGCTGGTGTTGCCAAAGCGTACGCTGACAAAATCATCATCTCAGGAAGCGAGGGTGGAACGGGTGCGGCACCTCTCACATCTATCAAGTTTGCAGGCAATCCATGGGAGCTTGGTCTAAGTGAAGCGCACAATGCCTTGAAAGTAAATCACCTTAGGGAGTTTGTATCACTCGAGACTGACGGTGGTCTCAAGACTGGATTGGATGTCGTCAAAGCGGCAATCCTTGGTGCTGAGAGCTACGCCTTTGGTACTGGTGCGCTTGTACTTTTGGGATGCAAAATCCTTAGAGTTTGCCATCTGAACAAATGTACGGAGGGTATAGCTACACAAGAACAAGAGCTCAGGGATAATTTCCACGGAACAGCGCAAAAAATAATCAACTATATGACTTTTATAGCCGAAGACATCCGAGAGATATTGGCAAGCCTTGGATATACGAGCCTAGAAGAGATAATAGGTCAAAACGACTTGTTGAGCGGTGCCAAAGATGGAATTGCTAGTAAATTTGACTTCTCTAGTGTGCTTTATAAAACAACTGGTCCTAACAAATGTGCGAAGCCTTCCAATCAGCCATTTGACAACAATGAGTTTGAAAAAGACATCGTAGAAGAAGCTAGACCAACAATCAAAAACCCTATAAACAGAGTCGTGATAACAAGAGAGATTACAAATCTAAATAGAAGTTTTGGTGCGATGCTGAGCGGTGAAATAGCTAAAACATATGGTGATAATGGTCTTGCGGACGACACAATAACAATCAAACTGAGCGGTATAGCAGGGCAAAGTCTGGGTGTATTCCTCAATAACGGTATTTCTATATATCTGAACGGATACTCAAATGACTATGTTTGCAAAGGTATGCACGGCGGAAAAGTTGTAATCACTCCAATGCTTCAAGGCGAAGAGTTTGCTGCAGCAGGAAATACCTGTCTATACGGTGCGACAGGCGGTGAGCTTTATATCAATGGAAGTGTTGGTGAGAGGTTTGCTGTACGGAATTCTGGAGCACTTAGCGTTGTTGAGGGAACTGGTGACCATGCTTGTGAATATATGACCAGAGGAACTGTTGTTATTCTCGGCAAGACTGGTATCAACTTTGGTGCTGGTATGACTGGTGGTATTGCATTTGTGTATGACAAAGACAAAGAGTTTATAGATAAGCTAAACGGCGAGCTTGTTCTTGCAAAACGAATCGATACTGATGAGTCTGATGAGATTATGCAACATCTCAAAAAGATACTCAAAAAACACTACAACGAGACAAAGAGTGACAAAGCATTGTCTATCTTGAGTAATTTTAGAGAAGAGATTCGCTACTTCTGGCTTGTTATGCCAAAAGCGATGAAATCACCTTTGAATCCTAGAGAGGGCAACTGATGCAAAACTTTTTGAAAAATGACAGAGTAGAACCAAAGAAAAAGACGGTTCTAGCGAGAATAAAAAATTTTGAAGAAATATATGAGAGATTTGACGAGCATGGCGCTAGAACACAATCTGACAGATGTGTACAGTGTGGCATCCCTTATTGTCACAATGGATGTCCACTAGATAACTATATACCGCAATGGCTCAAACTTGTAGCAGGTAGAGATTTGAAATTGGCATTCAAAATGTCAAATGAATCTTCGCCTTTTCCAGAAATAATGGGCAGAGTTTGTCCTCAAGATAAATTGTGCGAGGGCGCTTGTACGCTGAACAATGCTTTTGGTGCGGTCACCATTGGCTCAATCGAAACTTTCATCACAGAAGAGGGATTCAAAAATGGATTCAGCCTCGGATTTTCTGGTATCACGACGGACAAAAAAGTAGCCGTTATAGGTAGTGGTCCAGCGGGATTGTCTGTTGCTACATTCCTTCTTCGGGCTGGTATTGCTGTTGATATGTATGAAAAAGAGGCTTTTGCGGGTGGGCTTTTGACTTTGGGTATTCCAGGATTCAAGCTCAACAAGCAGACTGTATTCAATCGTGTTGAAATACTAAAAAGCGCTGGAATGACACTGCACACAAAAAGTGATGTTGGCAAAAATATCAACTTTGATGATTTGCGCAAAAAATATGATGCAAT
>CAZNYV010000051.1:6977-13454 GCA_964577355.1 uncultured Campylobacteraceae bacterium | reverse complement strand
CCAGCATAAAAGCTGGTGTCTTTCTTCCAAATACGCTTGAATTATTAAAAATACCATTTTTTTTGTACAATCCCAACTATACTTTAGAATAAAACAATAATGTGGAGCAAAACTATGGATTCTTACAAAATAAACAACAAACTTACTCTCAAAAAAAACAGACCTTTTGTAATCGCAGGTCCTTGTATCCTTGAGTCAAGAGAGACTAACTCGCTCATAGCTGGCACCATCAAAGATATATGCGCTAGACTCGATATTGACTATATTTTCAAAGCTTCTTTTGATAAGGCGAACCGTACAAGCATCAACTCATTTCGTGGTGAGGGCATAGAAGCTGGGCTAGCAGAGTTAAAACGCATTAAGGATGAGTTTGACTTGCCAGTTCTGACGGATATACATGAGAGCTATCATGCCGCACTTGCTGCAGAAGTGGTTGATATTTTGCAGATTCCAGCGTTTTTGTGCAGGCAAACAGACCTGCTCCTAGCCGCAGCAAAGACAGGTAAGGTGGTAAATATCAAAAAAGCCCAGTTCCTATCAGCGGACGATATGAAAAATGTTGTTAAAAAAGTGAGCGATGGCGGAAATGACAAGATAATGCTAACTGAACGAGGCACGATGTTTGGATATAACAATCTAGTTGTGGACTTCCGTCGTATGGTTGATATGAAAGCTTATGGCTACCCCGTGATAATGGATGCGACACACTCTACTCAGAGACCAGGAGGGCAGGGAAGCGCTAGTGGAGGTGATCCAAAATATGCCCCATATCTAGCCAAATGTGCTGCAATTTGTGGTGCCGATGGATTCTTCTTTGAAGTTCATCCAAATCCATGTGAAGCACTCTCCGATGCAGCAACAATGCTTAGACTGGATGAGTTTGAAAATACTCTAAAAGAAATTAAGGCAGTTTACGACATTTGCAGGTGAAACACCGTTGGCTTTTAGTATTTATATTTAGCTTTATATTTTCTGTAGTCTGGATTTGGTATCTACTGACCAAAAATGACAAAATTATTTTGGGTCAAACATGTGCCTTGAGCGGTCCAGCTGGTGTATTGGGAAAAGATTCTAGAGATGGTGCCTTGGCTTATTTTGACTATGTAAATCGGCAAGGTGGCATTAAAGGCAGAAAGATTGAGCTCATTACGATGGATGATAGATATGAGCCAGACATAGCAGAAAAAAACAGCGAAAAGCTTGTCGGGGATGGTATTTTTGCATTTTTTGGTGTTGTTGGCACTCCAACTGCACTAAGTAGTCTCGGTGTGGCCATGTCAAATGATAAACTTTTTATCGCTCCAATCACTGGTGCTACTTTTTTGCGAAACAATATGCCAAATGTAATCAATATGAGAGCTAGCTATGAGACAGAGGCTCGTGCACTCATAGACTATCTTGTCTCTATAAAGCATCACAAAAACATTGCAATTTTGTATCAAAATGATGCGTTTGGAGCCGATGGTTCTTGGGGTGTAAAGATGGCGTTAAAAAAACATATGCTGAAAGAGTGCGCTTCTTACGCCTTCAACAGAAATACACTCTCGTTTAAATATGCTCTAGACGATATGACAAAGAAAAAACCAGATGCTATTATCATGGTTGGTACATATCAGCCGTGCGCTGAGTTTATAAAGCTAGCCAAGAGAAGTGGGCTTGACGACACTATCTTTTGTGCTATGTCATTTGTTCATTCAAAAGAGCTCAAAAAGTCACTCGGAAGTAGTGTTGCGAATGTTGTAGTGTCTGAAGTGGTGCCTGATTATATGGATGACAGATTTGCATCGGCTATATTATACAGGAAGCTTTTTCGTCAGTATATGCCAGATGGAGAGCTGTCGTGCATAGGGTTTGAAGGTTTTTTGTCTGCTATGTATGTATCAAAGGCTCTAAATAACTCTTCTATGGTTTTGAGTAATCAAGCTGTAAAAGCAGCATTTGATACCATTGAGACTATTGGCGGGATTGGTGTTGGTAGTACTATTTTGGATGCTAGTAGTCATGGTGTTTATCTCGACTTTTTGGACAAGCAATGATTCGCATGGCTTTTAGTAATAGTCTAATGGAGGCGAGGGCGAAAAGCATTGTTTTTGTTTTTTCGATTATTACTATATTTTTGTCATTTGTATCATTCTCTTTTTTGGAATTTGTCAAATCAGACTTTGATACGCTTTTCAATAAGCGAACAGTCAGTGTTGCGAAACTGAATGCGTTAAAAGACTACATTAGTATCAATATTGCCGACACGATTGCTGGTGTTGATAGTGGTGAATTATCATACAAAAGTGCCACAGATGTTCTGTCGCAAGCAGATTATCTTGCAAAAAGTAGATGGAGCGAATATCGAGAGATAATGCGTTCGAAGGATAGAGATAGTTTTTCTCAGCTGTTTTACAACCTAATAAATATCTACTCAAAACCTTCGGTGCAAATTGATTTTCATCTGGATAATGAAGAGTATATGGAGAATATGAATGCTGAAATTGTATCGCTTGATGCGCTTTTGCACGAATATCTCAAGGCTCAAAATAATGGAGAGGCAATAATAGCTAAGTCGTCACATATATCCTCTAGGTTGTCACAGTTGATAGATATGCATTTGCAATGTGCCTTTATGGAGAAACGCCAGACGGATATGATTTATAGCATCGCTTTCAAGATTATAACAGTTACTTTTCTGCTAGGCTTGCTGGCTACAATAGTATCTGCAAGGATGATTATAAGAAGTGTTGCCGTCCAAGGCAGTATTTTGGAGGGTATAATTGCTCAAAAGACTGCAGAGTTGTTAAGGATAAATGAAGAGCTTGAACGCAGGGTAGCTCAACAAGTTGCGGATGGCAGGAAGAAAGATTCAATACTGCAATCGCAAGCAAAACTTGCCGCAATGGGTGAGGTTATAGCAAATGTTGCACACCAATGGAGACAGCCACTCAATGCACTAACAACTATCATACAGAGCTTTAGACTGAGGAAAATATCAGGCTCTCTTGATGATAACTTTATAAATGAGCAAGTTAACTCTGGAATACAGATAGCATCAAGGATGTCAAATACTATTCAGGATTTTAGAAATTTCTTCAGACCAGAGTACAAGCCGTCAAGATTTGCTATCTCACAAGCCGTCAAAAGCGCTATAGATTTTTTTAACACTTGTAGTAAAGATAATACTGTAAAGATTGTCATGCATATGAAGTCAGACTTTTGTATTGTTGGATATGAGGGTAGCTTCACTCAGGTGTTACTAAATGCAATAAATAATGCGAACGATGCTGTGATGGCATCAAAAAATCTAGATGGCTGGATACTCCTTAAGACAAAAAGAAGGATAATCAACAGTAGAAATTGTATTGTTGTGCAGATTATTGACAACGGAGGTGGCTTTGATATGGCTATTGTAGATAAGGTTTTTGAGCCATATTTCACTACAAAGCATCAAAGTGTAGGAACTGGACTTGGACTCTATATGTCAAAAAGAATAGTAGAAGACTATATGGGTGGCATGATTGAAGCAAAAAACCTCAGAATTAAAGATGGATATCTTGCTTGTTTGAACATAATCTTTGAAGTGTCGGAATAGTATATGAATACCAAGCTGTTGAAAGAACTCAACATTGTTTATGTTGAAGACGATTCAGATACGAGAGAGCAGACATATAGGGCTATAGGTAGTTTCTTTGCCAATTTTATAGTTTGTCAAAATGCAAAAGAAGCGCTTGCTGTCAAGACGAAAATCGATGTTTTAATTTCTGATATTCGTATGCCAGAGATAAATGGTATCGAATTGGTGGAAATGATAAAAAAAACAAATATGCCAGAATGTATCATATTTACTTCGGCTCATGATGATTCGGAATATTTTATGCAAGCAATATCTCTTAAAGTTGACGAGTATATGCTAAAGCCAATAGATTTAACAGATCTTTTGGAGCGAATAGAGAAGAGTATTAAACTCAAAAGGCAGAGTAGGGAGCTTGAGCAAAATAGAAAAACCATTGAGGCGCTATCAGTATTTGTCGGTGGCAAAAAGATAGAAATTATCAAACATCTCATAGCAAATGCGGATAAAAATGGGAACTACTATGGTTCATACGATGAGCTAATGGATATGGTTGATGTTAGTAAACCGACTGTTGTGGCTACATTTAAGCAGTTGATTGATGCAGAGCTGATTAGTAGGATTAGAAATAAACACTATAAATGGACTATTTTCTAAGATTAATTATTGTTTCTCATTGGGTGTCTAATTGTGAACTTTGAGATATATACAATGAATAAATTAGGGAAAATTAAGTAAAATCAGTCATATAACCATAAGATAACTTTGCACAAAGTGAGTCAGTTAGAATTACGAGGTAGACAATGTTAAGAAGCGCACCAAGCAGACTCAAACTAAAACTCAAAAAATATACCCAAGATAAGCACATAGCATCATTGTCAACAAAACATATATTGGGTGCTGTGATAGCATTTTTGATTGTTGTAATTCTTTTTTTGACAAGTTTTTACTCACAAAGTATGAAATCCGCACTTGAAATGGTTGATGCCAAAAACAAGGAAGTTGGCAAAAATATCGTATCTAGTGTTTCTGCTTCTCTTGGTGGCATATCTCAGCAGCTCGCTGTGCTTGCAAACTCTAACAGTGACTCTGATGTGCTGAAATCAAAAATCATATCCTCTAGGATAATGTGGGAGCAACTTAGGGGTGATAGCCACTTGGCTAGTATTTTTATGGGCGATAGTCACGGCAATTTTTTGCAGGCGCGTAGAACTCCAGCCTTGGCTCTCAGAGAGATAAGGCTGAATGACAAAAATGGTACAGATTTTTGGATGTTCAAGGACAGTAATTTCACAACAATCTCATCAAAACTCACACTTCCTGACTATGACTGTAGGACGAGGGGTTGGTACAAAAACTCAGTAGAAAATGACAAATTTTACTGGACTGACCCATATATATTTGCCTCCACTGGTGCTCTTGGAATTACGGTAGCCACCCCTTCGATAGGTCAATATGGTGAAAAGTTAAAAGTCACAGCTGCTGATTTTACACTAGAATCAATCTCAAAACTACTAAAAGAGCAAAGCGAGATAATTAAAGGCGATATTGTCCTGCTTTCTGGCAACAAAGATGTCATATCCACATCTTTTGGATACGAGACAAATACGACTGGTGGTAAGCTTACGACGGTTGATCAGCTTAAAACATCAAAAGTCAAGAATGCCTATGCCAAAATAGCAAAAGGAGAGCTTGCTGGTGTAGTAAGTGAAGATGCAACTGGAGATGAGTATGTGTACACGACTTCAGTTTTCCCTAATACATTCGGTAAAAATTGGTACATCATAGCTTTTGTCAGCAAAGATATAGCTACGATTGGTGCAAAACACAGTCTGTACATTGCGATACTCGAAATAGTTGTAATGCTCATCTTGATAGCTGCTGGCACGATTTATTGGGCTAGTAAAAATCATAAAATACAACTTGAACTGAAGCTTAGAACGACCGAAGTTGAAAAACTTGCAAGTTTGCAGCAAGTTCACATTATGAATCTGACAAAAATTGCAACTGCCTTGTCTAACGAACAGCAAATGCCAAGACTATTGGAAATGATTTTGGATGGAGCAAAACAGCTAACAGACTCGGATGGTGGAACACTCTATCTGAAAAGCGCCGACGGTAAATCGCTAAACTTCCATGTGATAAAAACAACATCTCTCAATATTGCAATGGGTGGAACTCATGGCGATATTACCTGGCCTTCATTACCATTATATCTTGAAGATGGCTCACCAAATAGAACAATGGTGGCTGCAGTATGTGCGATAAATGGAGATATTATTAATATTCCAGATGTTTATGAAGCTGAAGGATTTAACTTTGAGGGCACTAAAAAATTTGACGCTGCAAATAACTTTAGATCAAAATCAATGCTTGTAATACCACTTAGGAATCACGAGGATGAGATTATAGGGGTCTTGCAGCTCATAAATAAGTTGGACGAAAAAGGCAATGTGCTTACCTATGATTCAAATGATAACACCACATCGCTTTCATTGGCTTCTCAGGCAGCTATGGCGATTACGAATCGTATTCTGGTAAAAGGGTTGGAAGACTTATTGATGGCGTTTATTGAGTCAATTGCAAAAGCAATTGATAAAAAATCACCATATACTGGTGGTCATGTGAGAAAAGTAGCCGAAATAGCTGTTGACTTGGCAAGAGGTATTAGTGAGGATAACGAGAAGTTTCCTGACATTAAATTTAGTGATGCAGAGTTACAGCAGATACATATTTCTGGCTTGATGCATGACATAGGTAAGATTAGCACCCCTGTGCATGTTGTCGACAAATCTACGAAGCTGGAGACTATTTTTGACAGAATCGAATATGTTATTATTAAATGCGAACTCCTAAGGTCTCAACATCCAGAGCTATCGGCTAAGATTGATGATGACATAGAGTTCTTGAAGTTAACCAAC
>CAZNYV010000051.1:0-6967 GCA_964577355.1 uncultured Campylobacteraceae bacterium | reverse complement strand
AGATATTGCCGGACAAAAAATTATAGTTCATGGCGAAATACAAGACTTGCTTACCGAAAATGAAGTATACAATTTATCAATCAAGCGAGGAACGCTAACCAAAGAGGACAGGGATGTTATTACTGGACATGCTGCGCTTTCACTTGAGATGCTTCAGACACTTCCTTTCCCAAAAAAGCTAGCCAGAGTCCCAGAAATAGCAGGAAATCACCACGAGCAGCTAAATGGTAAAGGTTATCCGAGAGGTCTCAAGGAAGATGAGCTTAGCCTTGAATCGAGGATTATGGCTATAGCGGATATATTTGAGGCTTTGACAGCGAGTGATAGACCATACAAAGATGGTAAAAAACTCAGCGAATGCTTTAAGATACTAGGCTTCATGGCAAAAGACAAAGAAATTGATGCTGAACTACTCAAGTTTTATTATGAGAGCGAGCTGTATATGAAGTATGCAAAAGAAAATCTAAAAGAGAATCAGATAGACGAAGTAAAACAACTAAGCCTGTAGATTGTATGCTATTTTGGCAGGAGTTAAATAATCCTGCCAAATATTTTTGCGTTTTGGATGTTTACTTCCATAATCTCAACTTCTACTTCGTCAAATAAACCAACTGGTGATTGTGGAACAAATACTCTAGCACCGCTAATAGCGTCTTCTATCCTGACAATTGTGTCTTTATCACCTTTTTCATCGATATTTTCTACTATTGCCTTGAATTTATTTCCGATGTTTGTTTGTGCCCATCTAGCAAACTTTCTGTCCTTAAAGTCCCATTCAACGCGTGCTGCCTCTCGCTCCAGTGTTGAGATTTCCATCGTGGTGGCTTCTATATCTCTGAGCACGAATTTTTGTTGTTTTTCATCATTTTTGAGTATTGCTTTGAGAAGCCTATGTAATATTAGGTCGGAGTATCTCCTGATTGGGGATGTGAAATGACTATATCTATCAAACCCCAACCCAAAATGCCCAATATTTTCACTTTGATAAACAGCTTTTTGTTGGCTTTGGATGATTAGTTTATCAACATATTTTTCAATATTACTACCTTTTGCTTGCGCTTGTATTTCTTCTATCATGGCGTGTATATTTGACGAGGGCTTGATATGAAATCCAAGTGACGCTAAGTCGTCTATCATATACTTGACCTTTTGTTTTGATGGCTTGTCGTGACATCTAAAAATACCATGGTCAAAGTAGCTAGCCGAGCAGATGTTTGCTAGTAGCATAGAGTCTTCTATTAGTGAATGCGAGCGAGTCTGTTGCTCGGTTTTTGTTGAGATGATATGATGCGCATTATCAAGCTCCATTCTGATCTCATCGCCGGCGAAGTTAAATCCTTTTTTTAGTCTTTTTTCTTTTAGTTTGATTGTTAGCTCGTTTAGCGGAAGCAACCATTTGAGTATTTCGTTATCAGTGTCATCTCTAGCAGGCTTACCATCTAATAATAGATCTATCTCGTCATAATTGTATCGTCTGTTGGAGTATATAACACTCTCAAATAGCTCAAAACCACTCACTTCAAGTGAGACAGGGTCTATTTTTATCTTGAAGGTAAAAGTCAGTCTGTCAACCTTTTCTTTGAGTGAACAGATGTTTTCTGATAGATTTCTAGGTAACATTGGGATGGAGCGATGTGGCAGGTAGACAGAAAAACCACGATAGCGAGCCTCGCTATCCAAGTCGCTAAATCCAGTAACATATTCACTAACATCTGCTATTGCCACATAGAGCTCATTTGTATTTGTGTCAAAATAGATAGCATCGTCATAATCTTTGGCATCAACTGGGTCTATTGTGCAAAAAGGGAGCCTTGTCAAATCTTTGCGGTTTGGATACATTGACTTGTCAACAAATTCGCCAAATGCCTCAGCCTCGTTGAGACACTTTTTCTCAAACTCATCATGCCTGCCATAAATCCCGAGTGATATTTTTTCATCTACAAACGGGTCGTCAAGAAGCCCCAAGACTTCTACTGGATTTTTGGTCATATTGTCAAGTTTCAATACAACATTGTCGGGCAAGGCAAAAAGAGCCTTTGGTTTGACTGGAAGCGAGAGCTCTTTGCCTGTTTTGAGCTCAGTTATTTTGACTGTCCTGCCTCTTTTGTTGACCAGTACTACGGTGTAAGGTGTTGACTTTTGGACAACCATGATGGTTTTTGCCATCATCCTGCCGCGCTCAGACTCTAGTTTGGCGATAATGAGGTCATCGTCTTCTAGGAAGCTACTGTCTCGTCTGCCGATAGGTATGTCTTTTGAATCTTTGTTGGTGATACTCTCCAGGAAGCAAAGTCCGCTTCTGGTCTTGTCAACAATACCTACAACGATATTTGGTGAAAACTTCAGCTCACCTTTCATGGAAATAATATTTTTTCCAGCCAACTCTTGTACAAAAGCCAACTCTTTTTTGTCTAAATTATTTTTGTTTGTTCCAAAAGCAAGTTTTGTAAGCAGTTCTCTCATCTGTTTTCCTTCATTACCCAGTATTTCTTAGTCCCAGTGATGTGCCGACTATCGTTGAGGCGATTTGTTCTGCCAAGAGCTGTTTTTTGGCGTCATCTGGCTCTTTTTGATATTTTTTGAGTAGCTCAATCTGAAATACGCTAAGGGCGCTCATGTATGGCTTACGGAGCAAGAGTACTTGTCGCAGATACCCGTCATGCTCTAGCAACTCTTTTTCTTCTCTGATTTGCAAGAGGCATTTTTTGGTTTTGCGGTACTCTTCCACAATCATATTCCAGATTTTATTTCTGACGGCTTCGTCCTCCACAAACATATTATAAAGTCTGGCAATAGATAGGTCAATTTTCATAAAACTCATAGATATATTGTCTATCGTGGAGTAGAAAAATGGACACTCTTTAAATCCTTTGCGAAGCGGTTTGATGCCATGCATCTTGATGGCATTTTCTAGCCCAGTTCCAACGCCATACCAAGCAGTCAAAATACTTCTGTTTTGATTCCATGAGAATACCCAAGGGATAGCTCTCATATCTTCTATGCCGTCCAATCCTCGTCTTTTTGATGGTCTGGAGCCGATATTTAGTTTGTCCATGAAACTATAAGGTGTTGCTTGTTGGAAATAGTCCAAAAAGCCATCCGTCTCATACACAAGTTCTCTGTATTTTGCCATTGAAGTATCAGAGATAAGCTGCATCAATGAGACAAACTCATCGTTTTTACCGCAGTCGGTACGAATGTTGTGTTTATCATATATTGATTTTTCTAGTAGCGCAGCTATGGATTCGTTGAAATTGTTTTTGCCTATGTTTATATCAAGGTACTTACTGGAAATAACCTCGCCTTGCTCTGTGATTTTGAGAAAGCCATCTATGCTTTTTGCTGGACTTGCCAATATGGCCTTGTGTGTAGGTCCACCACCACGACTAACACTTCCGCCTCTGCCATGGAATAGGTTGAATTTCACTCCGATTTTGGCTGATAAGTCCATTAGGTTTATGATAGCCCTGTTTAGACTGAAATTGCTTGTAAAAATACCACCATCCTTGCTGGAGTCCGAATAGCCCAACATAATTTCTTGTTGCAGATTTCTATCTACTACATATTGGTGATAGTGTTCATTGTTCCATAAATCTTCCATGATAACTGGAGCGTTTTGGAGGTCGTCTATAGTTTCAAAGAGTGGCGTTAGTGATATTCTAGTGTAGTGTCCAGGATTCCACAAGTGCGACTGTTTTGCAAACCAAAGTGCTACGAGCAAATCAGTAGAGTCTCTAGTCATGGAGAGTATAAAGCTGTCTAGGATTCTATCAGAAATCTCGTTTTTGCCCCACTCAATCATCAAGAATGCTTCTATTACTTTTGATGTAGCATCACTGACCTTGTCGGTTATCGTACGAAGGTCGATTTTTGGTTTGGACAATGCCCAGTTGAGAGTGTTTATCTTGTCTGTTCTTGACAATGTTAGATAGCTCACATCGCATAATCCAAGTAGTGAAAATACCTCTGAAGCGGCTTTGTTGATAACATCTGCATGGTCACGAAAATCTAGTTTTAGTAGGTGAAAACCAGCAATTACGACTTTGTGACGGAATTTTTTGAGCTCTGTTGCACTTATGTCATCAAGACTGTCAAGCAAAATATCAATGTCAGCTATAAGCTCTTCTGGTTCATCATAGGCAAAATCAGGTTTTTCGAATGAGTTGAGTCCAATTAGTTTGTTTTGGAGTTTTTTTCTCATGATATTTAGTTTGGTTCTAAAAGGCTCTGACTTGAATAGTCTAAGGTCGCATGTGCATTGCGAGCTCTCTTCTTCTAGGTTCTGAAGCAATTTACCGCTTATCGAGACTTGTTTTGAGCTGATGGAGAGATCACGAATCAGGTTACCTAGGTCTTTGATATAGAGATTGATAATCAACTCCATCTGTGCTCTCATTACTTTGGTCATGACGCTATTTGTCACAAAATGGTTACCGTCCCTATCTCCCCCAATCCAGCTGCATAGCTTGACTATTGATTTATCAAGTCTTCCAGAATATTTTTCTATCTCTTAATTGACTTCACAAAGTGCAGGCAAAATTGACTCTTCGACCACAAAAAGTAAGTTGTCGAGCTCAAACAAGACCTCTATTTTTTCATCTCTGACTAAGTTTGTTTGCCAAAGGAGATTTAGTTTGTATTTGAAGTGCTCTTTTGCTTTTTGGTCATCAAAGCGAAAAATCATATCAAGGTCGTCGCTAATATCTCTGTGCGCCTCAAGTAGTGTTCGTCTTTTGGATTCTGTCGGATGCGCTGTAAATACAGGGAGGAATCTTACGCTCTTAAGTGTTGAGCGTATATCTTCGATTGTAAATTTCTCTTTTTTGAGCTTCTTGATAGTTTCATCGAGATTGGCTGATTTTTTGCGGACTTCATGCCTCTCTTCGGCGATATTTAGTAGCATAAAATATATTGAAAAGGCTTTGATAAGGCTGTTTATATCATCGCTTGAGCCTAAAATATCCTCCAGATTGACATCTTCGTTTGCACGAGATACGATAAAAGTTTCCCTAAGTCTAATAAACTCATCTTTGACATTTGGAGAAAATTTCTCGATTAGTGCAAGCACCTCGTCTAGTATGTACCATAGCTCTTTTTGTAACTCAGGTTCATTTGCCAGCAAGCCGGTGTTTATATCTATATATTTCATATTTCAATCCAAAAAAAGGTTTCGGCGATGATACCGCAATTGGGCTTTTTGAAAATGCTTAGAGGTTCTTTTGTTGAACAGTTTTGTTAAAAGCCATGACTCTGTTTTTGATTTCTTCGCTAATTAGATTTGGATAGTAGTTGCTGATTGCTTGATATGTTTTAAAAATATCCCATATTATAAATAGTGCAAAGATAATATCAAGAACTCCCCAACCAGTATCATCTCCAAAGTTAAATGGCAAAAAGCTTGCTAAGTAGTTGAGTAGCAATAGGGGTAAAAAAACTAGGGCTAATACTTTTATGCTGGTGAGCACTTTGAAGGTTGTGCTTCTGGCTAGTTTTGATGCTTTTATGTGTTGATTTATAAGATCTTCACCGTCAATATCATGTATTATATTTAACGGCATAATTTGATGGTATGGGTATGTGAAATAGAGATGTTTTGCCTTTTTTATACGCATCTGATACCTTTGCATGAGAAGTTGCTTTAAACCTAGTGCTATATCTTGTTATCGCTCTAGTATCTCTTGAACAAGGTCCCCAAATTTATCGACTTCAACCAAGAAAGCATCATGTCCGTAGTCTGAATCAATACAAACATATCTCGAATTGCTCATGCCTTGTTTTTGCATCTGTTCATGAATTTGTCGCATCTCTTCAGGGAAAAACATTGTATCGCCACTAAAGGATAATAGGTAAAGTTCGCTTTTTATTCTCGATAGAGCTGATGCTAAGTCCTCATATCCACTAGCTAGGTCAAATATATTAATAGCTTTTAATAGGTACAAAAATGAAAGAGGGTCAAATCTCTGCGGGAAGCTTCCGCCGTTGTAGTCTAGGTATCTCTCAACCTCAAATCTGCCAAATAGCTCATATAGACCATCATTGGCAACATAGTTGCGTCCAAACTTTTGACTCATTCTGCTTGGGGAGATATAACCCAAAAACCCCGCCATTCTAGCTGCAGCAAGACCAGGCATTCCGTTTGCTTTTATGTCGTCTAGTTGGTATTCGCCATTTTGGTATGCTGGATCTGCCAAAAGTGCGTTCTGAGCCACTTTGTTGAGCGCGATAACCCACGCAGAGGTGGCATAGGTGGTAGCCATAGGAATAATAATATCTGCAAAATCTGGATATGCAACCGCAAATGCTAGAGCTTGCATTCCGCCCATTGAACCGCCTATGATAGCTTTGACATGGTGGATTCCTAGTCCTGAGAGCATTATTTTTTGTGCTCGCACCATATCTTGTATGCTTACAACTGGGAATTTTAGTCTATACGGCTCTCTTGTTCTTCCGTTTTCGCTCATCGGTCCAGTCGAACCAAAGCAAGAGCCGACAACATTTATACATATTACAAAATGTCTGTCAGTATCAACTGGCTTGCCTTTGCCTATAAAATCATCCCACCATCCAGGTTTTGTATCGTTTTCATAAACACCAGCTGCATGATGAGAACCAGAAAAGGCATGGCATATCAATATGACATTACTCTTGTCATGATTCAATTCACCATATGTTTCATACACCTGAGTGTAGGGTGTTAAAATTCGTCCACTATCCAAATATAGAGGATTTGAAGATACTAGTTGAGCTGTTGTTATAGCCTGCAAATACTGCTATCTACTTTCGTGATAATTTGGAGCCTCTTTTGTAATAAAGACATCATGCACATGGCTTTCTCTAAGTCCAGCACTCGTAATCTCTACAAATTCGGCTTTTGTTTGATAATCGGTAATGTCTCTAGCACCGACATAGCCCATTGATGCCCTGAGTCCGCCTATAAGTTGGTAAATTACTTCTGAGATTCTACCCC
>CAZNYV010000050.1:6906-13460 GCA_964577355.1 uncultured Campylobacteraceae bacterium | reverse complement strand
AATGTGTTGGGGGCAAGAGATGCTATACCTGAGATATTGTCACTCTTTGATAAATATGATATTCATGCAACTTGGGCTACCGTTGGTCTTTTGTTTGGAAAGGGCTATGATGATTACATGAAGTATAAACCAAAAAAATTACCATCGTATAAAAATCAGGGGCTGAGTTCCTATAATATTGCCATAGGTAAAGACGAGTCTACCGACCCTATGTATTATGGCAACTCCATAATCGAGAAGATATTGATGTGCCGCAACCAAGAAGTTGCCAGCCATTCTTACTCTCATTATTATTGCAATGAAGATGAGCAAACAATAGAGGAGTTTGAGAGCGACATCGCTAGTGCTGTTCAGATTGCTAATGATAAGTTTGGTATCGAACTAAAAAGTTTTGTTTTTCCAAGGAACAATGTTAACCAGAGCTATCTAGAAGTTCTCAAAAAAAATAAATTTACTCATTACAGGGGTAATCCAAAGAGCTTTATTTATAAGAATGGGCATAAGACGAAACTTCTCAACAGGTTGCTTCCTTTTGCGGATTCTTATTTTAACCTGACTGGCTATCAGTGTAGTGAACCGATTTGCAATGGAGGGCTTACCAATATTACAGGGGATAGATTTTTAAGGCCTTACAATCATAAAAATGTATTGAATAAACTGCATATTTCAAGAATTAAAGATGAAATGCTTTTCGCATCCATAAATAAGACAAATTATCACCTATGGTGGCACCCACATAATTTTGGCACCTTTAGACAGGAAAATCTAAAGAATTTGGAGGAAATATTGATTTATTTTACATCTTTAAAAAAACAATACGGGATGGAGTCTAAATGCATGAAAGAGTGCTAGTGAGCTTTTTGTTTTTTTTATTAGTTATCAACCAGAACCCATTTTATATAAGAAGTTTAATTGACACTCAATTGGTAATAGCTTTGGTATTGTGTGTGTTTATTGTTCTGATATTTACCATGAAGCTGTTCAGGTCAGCTTGTGACTTGACGCTGAACCGGACAATTCTACAGATTGCCATCTTGGTTGCTGTCTATTCTGTGGCTACTGTTTTATCATATGGTGTAACTCATGAATTAATAGTTGCCATTTGGCAGTTGATTGTTGTTGTACTTTTTGCAGTCCTAATAAAGGACTCAGGTTTGTTCCTGACCTATATTTTTAGATTTATTGGAGCTATTTCTGTTTTTAACATACTGCTATTTATTGCTGTTAATATTTTTAGGCTTATAGACTTGGATTCCATCCCGTCGTTTATAAACTTTAACTATGAAAATCAGAGTATTTTTGGCTGGTATTTTATAAGGCTGCACGCATTCTATCAGACACCTTCACAGCTGGCTGCTGTTAGTGCCTTTCTTATCGCCATATGCTCTTTGTATGGTAAGAATAGACTGGTAGTGCTTTTGGTTATTAATGGGCTGTTATCTTTTTCCGGTACATTTTACATTTTTTTACTTATTTTTATAATGTTTAAATATTTTGGTTTTTTAAGGAAGATAAATATTGCCTATCTGATTTTGGTAACCATACTAGTTCAATCCATGATATTCAGCTCTCTTATAAAAAACGATAGTGATTTTAATAAATATGGTAACATCGATTATGGCAATAAGATTTTAGGCAAGCAGGTGTCGTCATTAATGCGGATGGGTTTTGTTGATCATGCGGTAAAATCTGCTACTGACTATCCTCTTGGCAGGGCGTTTGAGGATATTGATGTTGGCGACAGTATGACCACAACAAACCTAAGAGGTATGACAGGTTTTGTTGTTGGTGTACTTAATATTGGCGGTATACCTCTTTTTGTTCTGTATTTAATTGTAATAGTCAAGTTTGACAGGAGGGTTGGCTATAGTGTTGATAGTCATATTTATACGATTATCAAGAGCTGTCTGTTGTTTAGTTCGGTTATTTCATCCGAGGGGTTGTGGAGCATATTCTGTTTTGTCATGTTGTACACTTTATATACTAATAGACACATTTTTGCCAAAAGCACCAAAAGATACTGTGCGTATGCGTAGGATTCTGTTTATTACGACCAAGTCTCAGAACGGTGGTGCACAAAAATGGACAAAAGAACAAATTGAGATTTGCCACGGCGTGTTTGATTGTTATTTGGCTACCGACGAAGATGGCTGGTTGTCTAGAAATAGCATGGTAAATGATAAACTACTGAACAAGTTAATTCATAAAAGACTTTCTTTTGAGTACCTGCATGAATTGTCAAGATTTGTCAAGCACAACAAAGTGGACATGATTATTGCAAGTTCTGCTAATGCTGGTATATATGCAAGATTGGTAAAACTATTAAACAGGGATGTAAAGATAATTTATGTAAGCCATGGCTGGTCATCAATTTATAATGGTGGAATATTAAAGTTTCTATATGTATTTATTGAGAGACAGTTGTCAAAAATAACTGACTACATCGTGTGTATCTCAAAAAAAGATTTCCACAATGCAATAGATATTATTGGGATTAGAAATAATAAGTTAAAATTAATTTCGAATAGCATTTATCCAATTTCAAATAATGGTGCAATAAACAAGAGTGACAAGCTAAAGTTGTTAACCGTGGCGAGATTAACACCGCCCAAGAGAGTAGATCTGCTAATATCAGCAATGAAAAATATTGATGCAGAGTTGCATATCGTGGGGGATGGTGAGATGCTTCAAAGTTTGAAGGAAATATCATATAAAAATATTTTTTTTCATGGCGAAGTAGACGGGTTCAGTAGCTTTGGAGAGTATGATTTATTTTGTTTGATTTCAGATAGCGAGGGGCTTCCATTATCAGCGCTTGAGGCAATGAGTGCTGGATTACCACTTGTTTTGAGCAATGTTGGCGGTTGTTCAGAGCTTGTTCAAGGCAATGGCGTCCTTGTCGATAATACCGTAGAAGATATAGAGCGAGCAATTCAAATCTGTACAGATAACTACAAGCAGTTTTCTAAAAATTCAAAAATTTTGTTTGAAAACACCTTTGATCTAAACAAAAATATAGATACTTATTTGAATTTTTACAAGAAGGCACTAAGTTGAATCTCTTAGTTACTGGCAGTAGTGGCTATATTGGTAGAAGTTTCATAAGTATTTTTAAGAATAAATATACTTATGAAAAATTCTCTTTGTTGAATAGTAAACTAATTAATATCGACTTCTCCCATATTGAGGTTGTTGTACATTGTGCAGCCCTTGTACATCAAAAAACTACCCATCCGTATTCCTATTATTCTGAAGTTAACATAGAGTACCCTGTAAAGTTGGCTTTATGTGCCAAGCAAAGCGGTGTTAAGCAGTTTGTGTTCATAAGTACAGTAGCTGTCTATGGCAATAATGCTACATATCTGGATGAGCACAGCCAATTAAACCCTGTTACTCTATACGGAAAAAGCAAGATGGAGGCGGAGGAGAAACTTCTTGGTTTAAATGACGACGGATTTATCGTTTCGATTATTCGTCCGCCAATGGTCTACGGTATAAATGCTCCTGGTAATATAAAGACCCTCATAAGGTTAATTAGATATTTTACAATCCTACCATTTGGTAGCATCAATAATAGACGAAGTTTTGTTTATATAGGTAATCTTTGCTATCTGATAGACGAAATTATTACGCAAAGGATGCATGGTATTTTCTTAGCTTCAGACGACAATCCGATAAGTACAACTAAACTGATAGAGTTAATAGCAAAAAATTTGGATAAAAAAGTATTTCTAATAAAAATCCCATTTTTTGAGTATATGTTAAAGCGATTTAAGCCATCTTTTTATAATAGATTGTATGATAGCCTAGAGATAAACAATGATATAACAATGCAAAAACTAGGGATAACAAACCCCCACAGTACGGAAGAGGGAATAAAACTCATGATTAAAGGCGAGCAATGACAAGGTTTTTTGATATTTTATTTTCAGGATTGGCACTCCTGGTTTTGACACCATTACTACTGCCTGTTGTGCTGATATTGAAATTTACAGGAGAAGGTGAGATATTTTATCTTCAGCAGAGGGTAGGTCAGCACGGCAAATTGTTTGGTATATGGAAATTCGCAACGATGCTAAAAAATAGTCCAAATATGCAAAATGCATATATTACTACGAATGGGGATCCTAGAGTATTACCGCTTGGTAGATTTCTACGAAAATCAAAGATAAATGAGCTACCGCAGCTAGTAAATATACTCAAGGGTGATATAAGTCTAGTTGGGCCAAGACCACAAGTAATGGCTCATCTAGACCTATATCCAGTGGATAAGCTAGACGATATACTATCCATCAAGCCTGGGTTGACAGGCATAGCGTCGCTATTTTTTAGAGACGAGGAGACGATGATATCTAGAAGCAGTATGGAGCCAAAAGAGTTTTATAGAGCTTTTATAGCACCGTACAAAGCTGAATTGGAGCTATGGTACAAGAAAAATCAAAGCTTGTACACATATTTCATGCTAATAGCTCTGACGGCTTGGAGTGTGATATTTTCTGAAAGCAAACTACATCAAAAAGTATTTAGCGATCTGCCTACGCCACCAAAAGAACTTATAATCTAAATCAAGCGAGATATTAAATGGATTTCACACTAGAGCTTATCGGAAGAGACTCTGAACTGTTTGGCGATGACATATCAAGACATAATGAACTTTTGTCCAGCCTAGTATCAAGCTCATCTTTTTTGGTGATCGGTGGAGCTGGCAGTATAGGTCAGGCTGTGACCAAGGAAATTTTCAAACGAAACCCAAAAAAGCTTCATGTGGTGGATATATCTGAAAATAACATGGTAGAGCTTGTTCGAGACATCAGAAGTTCACTTGGATATATAGACGGCGATTTCCAGACCTTTGCGCTAGATATAGGTTCGGTTGAATACGATGCCTTTATCAAAAGTGACGGCAGCTATGATTATGTATTAAATCTATCAGCACTAAAGCATGTGAGAAGCGAAAAGGACCCTTTCACACTTATGCGAATGATTGAAGTAAATATACAAAATACTGAAAAGACGATTTTGCAATCAATTAAAAATGGCACAAAAAAATATTTTTGTGTCTCTACAGACAAGGCTGCAAACCCTGTCAATATGATGGGGGCAAGCAAGCGCATCATGGAGATGTTCTTAATGCGAAGAGCAAAACAAATCCCCATATCTACGGCACGATTTGCAAATGTAGCTTTTTCAGATGGTTCGCTTCTGCATGGATTCAATCAACGAATTCAAAAGAGGCAGCCATTAGCTGCACCAAATGACATTAAGAGATATTTTGTGACACCAAAAGAGTCTGGTGAACTATGTCTGATGTCATGTTTGTTGGGCGAAAATATGGATATATTTTTCCCCAAACTAAGCGAAAACCTACACCTAATCACCTTTGCTGAAATAGCCATCAAATATCTGCAAAAACTTGGCTATAAGCCATATATGTGTCAAAGTGAGGATGAGGCTAGAAGCCGTGTCGATGAATTATCAAAAATAGGGCAATGGCCTTGCTATTTTTTTGCTAGTGACACTGCCGGGGAAAAGGATTTTGAAGAGTTCTTTACTGAAAATGAAATACTTAATACGAGTAGGTTTGAGAATATTGGCATCATCAAAAATGAGATTATTTCAGAAGACACAAAACTTGATTATTTTACAGATAAAGTAGATAGTTTCAAGCAAAGCTTAAAATGGACCAAGGAAGACATTGTGAATCTTTTTTTCGAAATGATTCCTGATTTTGGACACAAAGATAATGGCAAATATCTTGACGGGAAGATGTAGGTATATAAGTATCTAGATCTAGTAGTCATGCCGAATTGTATGAGTAGAACTAAAAATTGTCTGGATAGTCGCCAAAATTTTTATTGACAAAAGAAAAGTATTTCAAAGCAAAATCCATCTATTATTACAACCATATGTCGTACTTATGGAAAATTTACTTGTCGATTATTGGCTATAACTTTTTGAAAGAGAAAAATAAATAAAGATGTTGTACTACTTTGCATTCGCACTTGCCATATCGTTCATCATAACATACGCTGTCATCTACCTCTCGCATCACAAGAACTGGTTCATAGACTGCCACAAATCCGACAAACCCCAGAGATTCCACGAGCATCCTACGCCTAGAGCTGGGGGCATAGGGATTTTTGTCGCAAATCTATTAGCCATCTTGACGCCTATAGGGTGGAAGCTGTTGCTAGCTGGAGTGATAGCTTTTGCAACGGGACTTGTTGAGGATCTCTACTCTAGATTCACGCCTCGAAGACGCCTCGTGTTTCAGGCTCTCTCATCAGTTGTTTTTTCCATACTCTTTGGGCTATGGGTAACAAAATCAGGGCTTAGCTTTGTCCATATACCGATACTACTCGCTGTGCCGCTAACCATCATTGCCGTGGTCGGTGTCATCAACGCTGTCAATATCATAGACGGATTTAATGGTTTGTCGTCTGGGCTAGCAATGCTAGTCTTGTCCTCTATGGGGTATGTTTCATACACATTGGGGGATACAAATCTAACCACAATATGTGCTATAAATATCGGGGCTATACTCGGATTTGCCG
>CAZNYV010000050.1:0-6896 GCA_964577355.1 uncultured Campylobacteraceae bacterium | reverse complement strand
ATTTTTCTAGGTGATGGCGGGGCATACTTTCTCGGTTTTGTTGTGGCTGAAGTATCTATCATGCTGTTTTCATGGCATACCAATGTCTCACCTTGGTATCCACTAACTCTGATGATTTATCCAGTATGGGAGGTGCTCTATAGTATGTATCGACGACGATTCATACACAAGGTCTCTTCTACTCAGGCAGACAAGATGCATTTTCATCAAGTGGTATATGCGAGAATCACGCACTCAAATCCAAAAACAGCCGCGTTGGTAGTCTCCATATATACTCCTTTTGTAGCTCTCTCGACGCTATACTATGCAGATACAAAAGTCCAGATGATATTGATTTGCTTGTTTGTTATGTTCTATGTTTTGGTGTATGATGCACTCATCAAATATAGACCAAGGAAGAAATAGCTTCTCAGTATACAAACTCGCCCAGCAATATCAGGGCAGACTTCTTATTTTTGCCACCTTTTGGCATACTTACGCAATTATTTTATAAAGGACACAGTTATGGATAAATCAGAGTTTATATGGATGGATGGCAAGTTTGTACCTTGGGATGAGGCGAACATACATGTTTTGACGCACACGCTACACTACGGCAACGGTGTTATAGAGGGAACAAAAGCCTACAAAACTGACAAGGGTATGGCTATTTTTAGACTAACAGACCACACTAGAAGACTCCTAGAATCAGCCAAAATGACGCTACTCAAAGTCCCATACAGTGTAGAAGAGCTAAATACAGCGCAAGTTGAGCTAATCAAAAAAAACAAATTTGCAGGCGAGAGTGTTTATCTTAGACCGATAGTTTACCTAGGCTATGGAGTTATGGGACTATATCACGCAAAAGCTCCAGTTTGCACAGCTATCGCAGCTTGGGAATGGGGCGCTTATCTAGGTGAAGATGGACTCAAAAATGGCATCAGAGTCAAGATTTCATCATTTTCAAGACCATCGAACCGCTCTACAATGGGCAAAGCAAAAGCAGCAGCAAACTATCTGAACAGCCAAATGGCGAAGTACGAAGCGGTAGAAGCTGGATATGACGAGGCGCTACTTCTCGACGATGAAGGCTATGTAGCTGAAGCTAGTGGTGCATGCTTTTTCATCGTAAGAGATGGCAAGCTAATATCTCCACCAAATGACAATTCACTAGAGTCTATCACCCAAAAAACAGTTATAGAAATAGCTGAGAGCATGGGAATCACAGTTGTGAGAAGAAAAATCACCAGAGATGAAGTATATATCGCAGACGAAGCCTTTTTCACAGGAACAGCAGCAGAGCTGACTCCTATCAGAGAAGTGGATGCCAGGGCTCTTGGCAAAGGCAAAGCGGGTGAAATGACGCTTGCTCTACAAGCAAAATATTTCGATGTCGTAAAAGGCAAAGTGCCAGAATTTGAGCACTACCTGACTTATTGTAAATAGTATTTCAAAACAAAAACATAGGACGAATATGGCAGTAGATATGAATGATTATTTCAAAAAAAATGGTAATAATCAAAACAGCGACAAAGAAAAAAAAGAGCCAAACAGAAATAGTGGCAATAGTGGGGGCAACTTCAAAGGTGAGTTCACCCCACCAAAGATGCCTGACTGGATGAGTGGTGGCAAGCGATTGACTTCAATCTATATCGGTCTGGCTATTCTTTTTGTGGCTATACTTTTCAGACCTTTTGTCATCATCAACTCTGGGGAAACTGGAATACTTGTTACTCTAGGAAAATACGAGAAAGCCCCACTCTATCCTGGGTTCCACCTGTTTATTCCTATGATGCAAAAAGTCATAGTCATTGATACAAAAATCAGAATCATCAACTACACTTCAGAAGATAGCGGCGCACTTGACAAACGAGGTGTCGCCAAAATGTCTCCGATACAGGTCCTAGATTCTAGGGGTCTTCCAGTAGAGGTCGAACTGACCATCCAGTATAGTCTAGCACCTGAAAAAGCGGCGGGAGCGATAGCAAATCTAGGACTCAACTGGGAAGAAAAAACTATTCATCCAAATGTCAGAGATGTTGTCCGCTCAGTCATAGGCAATTTCAAGGCTGAAGAACTACCTATGAAGAGAGATGTTATCGCAGACCTTATCACCCAAAATATGCAAAGTGCCATAGCAAAAATCAAAGACCAACCAATCACGGTCACATCCAATCAGCTCAGAAATATTGCTCTTCCAGACAAGGTCAAGGAGCAAATAGAAGGCGTGCAGATAGCCAACCAAGAGGCAGAGAGAACGAAATACGAAGTCGAGCGAGCCAAGCAAGAAGCTCAAAAAGCAGAAGAGACAGCAAGAGGAATCGCGCAAGCCAAGATTATCGAAGCAGAAGGTCAAGCTAGAGCAAATGAACTGGTCGGAAGGTCACTGACAAATAACTTGGTCAAACTCAAACAAATCGAAGCGCAAGCAAAATTCAATGACGCCCTCAGGGAAAACAAAGACGCCAAAATATTCCTAACACCAAGTGGAGCTATGCCGTCTATCTGGATGGATGTCAGAGGTGACGAGAAAGAAAAGGCAGTCAAAGAAAAAGCAGTACAAGGTGCGACAAAATAGTGAAGATAGATTTTGAAAAATCAGGTGGACTTGTCCCCGCAATAACACAAGAACACAGCACAAACGAAGTGCTAATGCTAGCATATATGAATGAAGAAGCACTAGAACTCACACTAAAAACTGGCTTTGCACACTATTTTTCGAGAAGCAAAAACCGTATCTGGAAAAAAGGTGAAGAGAGCGGACATCTGCAAAAAATAGTAGACATCAGGAGAGATTGCGACTCTGACACAATACTTCTGATAGTTGAACAAACAGGAGTAGCTTGTCACACTGGAGCAAAATCTTGCTTCTTTGAGTCCATTATGTCTGGCGATAGAGTGATGGATGTTTCGGTTGATATGAGCCAAAAATACAGCACCATCGATACTCTCTATCATACTATTTTGGAGAAAAAATCTGCCAACCCTGATGAGTCGTATACCGCAAAACTATACAAAAAAGGGTTCAACACTATTGGCAAAAAAATAGTCGAGGAAGCCGCAGAGATGGCATTTGCTCTCAAAGATGGCAACAAAGATGAGATAGTCTATGAGTGTGCAGATTTGGTGTACCATTCGCTCGTCGGACTTGGCGCATACAATATATCTCCAGACCAAATCAAAACAGAGCTCTCCAGACGATTTGGACTCTCTGGCATAGCAGAAAAGAACTCCAGAAGCGAATAGATGAATTTACCACTCGTAGATTTGGCTTGCCCTTTTAAAGAATTTCTGCACAACCTCAACTTTTATCACTATGGCGTAAGTGCCTTCATTGCTATTATTTTTATACTGTTTTTTGCTCTTGCGATACTTCTTAGGCGTAGGCTCATACTCTCAGCCATACTATTTTTGCTGGCATTCTTGGCTGCTGGACCAGCATTTGTCGGCGGATATATAGTGACAGAAGATATTATCAGACGAGTTGATGTCAGCGATTTCAATGTCAAAAGACTCCATTTCGTCAAAGCTTTTGTAGTCACTGGCAATATTCAAAACAATGGCAAAATAGATTTTCACAAAATATATGTCAAAGTAAAATTTGTCAAAAAAGATGACAGGTGGTGGATGGAGTACAAAGACTTCTTCTCACCAGTCAGAGAGCAAACATTTGTCATAGACGAACCGTTGGCTGTTGGCAAGTCGACTGATTTTAAATTTTTGGCAGATACAACTGGGCTAAAAAACACGGACTCTCTTGTGATATATACTGTTTGCAAGGCTTTTTGAGCAAATTTTCGTTAGACTACAACAAAAATATAGGTTTTTAGATGTTTGGAATTGATCTTGGTTCTTTTATAGTTATTATGGTTATTGCTATTATTTTTCTTGGTCCCGATAAGCTCCCAGGCGTCTTGGTTCAGGCCGTCAGGCTTTTCAGATCACTCAAGTCAACCGTATCAGAAGCAAAAGATAGCATCCAAAAAGAGATAGATATACACGAACTAAAATCAACAGCTCTTGGCTACAAAGAGAAGATAGAAGAGATGGCAAAAGAGACTATTGCACCGCTAGAGAAGAGTGGCGGAGAGGTCGGTGGGCTTTTTGGTGATTTGACAAAAGAGTTCAATGAAACAAGCGAAAAATTACTATCGGAATCAGAACAAATCAAAAAAGAGACAAAGAGTATCGAAAAATGAATAGCATGATTGATGAGATTCGTCCACACCTAATAGAGCTCAGAAAAAGACTTATCATTGCAAGCTTGACAATTATTGTTATGTTTTTAGTATGTTTTTCAGTTTGGGAACCAATAATGGCTTGGGTAATAGCACCACTCAGAGAGGCTTTGCCAGCAGGTGGACAGATAGCTGCTATCAAGATGGGGGAGCAATTTTTTACAGCTGTGAGTGTCGCTTTTTTTGCCTCACTTGTCATTTCACTGCCTGTTATTTTTTATCAGTTTTGGGCTTTTCTAGCTCCTGGACTCTATGAACATGAGAAAAAACTTGTCATTCCATTTGTAGCTGGAGCGACTGGTATGTTTATCGCTGGAGCGCTATTCGCATACTACTTCGTATTTCCAGTAGGATTCAAATTTCTCGTCAATTTCGGTGGAGGACAAACATCTGCCGTCATATCAATCGCCGAGTATCTTGGCTTCTTTTTGAATCTTATGTTT
The DNA here is from genome assembly GCA_964577355.1 of uncultured Campylobacteraceae bacterium. Lineage (GTDB taxonomy): Bacteria > Campylobacterota > Campylobacteria > Campylobacterales > UBA6016 > CAZNYV01. The sequence continues at coordinate 2,236 of CAZNYV010000050.1, read as the reverse complement.
GGTTTCGGGCTCTCTTTTGAACTACCAATTATCGCAGCACTTCTCGCTTTTTTTGGGTTTGTGGACGACAGGGATATGAAGGATTTTTTCAGATACGCTATCGTAATCATTTTTATCGTAGCAGCTGTTCTCACTCCACCAGATGTCATGAGTCAATTTATGATGGCAACACCTATGATAGTACTCTATGGCGCCGCAATAATCCTAGTAAAACTAATAAACCCAGCGCCAAAAGAGAGTTAACATCTCGCAGCTAGACCTCTTTTCGCTTGACTCGTACGATTACCATCTGCCACGAGAACAGATAGCAAAATACCCTGCCCTACCTAGAACATCAGCAAAAATGCTTGTATACGATAGGAAAACAGGTCAAATAACTCACTCAACCATCTCGCAAATCAATAGTTTTTTGCCGAAAGATTGTGCCATTATCATGAATGACACAAAAGTCATCAAAGCGAGGCTATACGGACAAAAAGAGAGTGGCGCAAATATCGAACTGCTATATATTCGAGACCTGTCAAGATACGAACATGAGGTTCTTATCAAAGGCAAAGTAAAAGCTGGAACAACTCTTACTTTTGGTGGCGGCTTGAGCGCAAAAGTATTGAAACTAAACGACGACGGTTCTAGGATTGTCAGCTTGCATACAGAGCAAGGAGAGCTGGATTTTGTTTCGCTTTTACCATTTTTGGATGCAATCGGGCACATACCACTTCCGCCATATATGGAGCGAGAAGATACACTTGAAGACTCATCAAACTACCAGAGTAGATTTGCCATAAACGAAGGAAGTGTCGCCGCCCCTACTGCTTCGCTACACTTTGACGACGAACTATTAAAAAGACTCCAAGAAAGCCATAGAAGTGCCTTTGTAACACTCCATATCGGACTGGGAACATTCAAGAATGTAGAAGCAAGCGATATCAGAGAGCATCAAATACATACCGAGAGATACCAAATAAGCGACCATGCCAAAGATTTGATAGACTCAGAAACTGATATTTTATGCATAGGAACAACTGCGTGCAGGAGTGTGGAATACTATTTTGCACAAAAAAAACAATCAGGCGAATGTGATATTTTCTTGCATATTGAAAACAAGCCAAAAAGAGTCAATCATCTATTGACAAATTTTCACCTACCAAAATCGACACTAATAATGCTTGTAAGCTCTATGATTGGGCTAGAAAAAACACTAGAGCTATATGAGCTTGCAATCAAAAATGAGTATAGATTTTACTCATTTGGCGATGCAATGCTAATTTTATAAAAAACTTTTTATTTTTTCACTTTTTATTCACACTTGCAAGATATTATTCCGCCAGTACTTTACAAGGGTACAATAAAACCTTAGGAGATCCCATGAAAAAATTTCTTGCTGTTCTAGTTGCACTAGGCCTAACTTCTGTATTTGCTGCTGACGCTAACAAAACTGAAAAAAAAGCAGAAGCTAACAAAACTGAAAAAAAAGCAAAAGCTAAAAAAGAAAAAGCACCTGCAAAAGCTGAAGCTAACAAAACTAAATAAGTTTTGCCCTAAAGCACAAAAGGCGACATCTTCGGGTGTCGCCTTTTTTTATGCCCAAATTTAACCTAACAACCTACTGACGCCATCTAAAGCCTGATTTACAGCACTATCCCAATCACCTTTTTTGACCTGTCTGCATAGCTGTGTATTTTTGTACCACATCGTATTAGCCCCATCAACACCCCATCTCCAATCGGGAACAGACGCCAGCAGAATAAACACAGGAACATCCAACACGCTAGCCAGATGCGCCACGGAAGTATCCACGCTAACAACGCAGTCTGCATTTGCAACAAGGGCCGCAGTATCAGCAAAGCTATTTAGAGAAGTCGCAAACTCGAACATATTATTGTTGCTTGCAAAAATCTCCAAACTCTCGGCATCCATCTCTTTTTGCAACGACACAAGTGTATACCCTTGTCTCAGAAAACAATCAAACATATGAAGCGTAGCCGAGCGTTCACCATCACCAACATGTTCCCTATTGCCTTGCCAGACTATACCTATCTTTTTTTTATCAGTTATAGCTAACCTGTCGGCAAAAAATCTTTTTTTTGAGGCGTCGACATTTATATAGTTGATATTTGGAGGGATTGAATTTTCGTCAACACCCAAAAGATACATCAGGCTAAGCAGTGGCGTATGATAATCAAAAGTAAATGCACCATCAGATATATCATCATTACTCAGGATTTGCACTGGAAGT
>CAZNYV010000049.1:0-13723 GCA_964577355.1 uncultured Campylobacteraceae bacterium | reverse complement strand
GATTTGATGCTTGTGAGTGTTTTGCTGGCTACTGGGCTTTATCATCTAGGGCTTTTTGCTGCATGGAGACGAGATAAGGCTCCTTTATGGTTCGGGCTTTTTTTGATGGCTTTTGCGCTCAGGGTTGCTACAACAAATGAAAAAATTGTAGCTACGATGTTTGATTGGGTGACATGGGAGATGATGACTCGCGCAGAGTATATTAGCGGCTACCTCACCCTCCCTCTGTTTATACTCTATACAGGGGCACTATTTCCAAAACAGAGTATCAAATTTATCGAAAAAGCAAATCTTGTTGTTGTCTTGTTGTTGGTCTTTCAAGTGCTATTGTCATCTACATTGTACTTTACGGCGCTTCTGCCATATACCCAGATGCTTATAGTAGAGAGTGTACTGTTTGTTATTTGGGTGTTATGGCGTGCTTTTATGAGTAGAGAGTCGCATACTACTTTTGCATTTATTACTTTTGCTATCTTTGGTGTGACGGTGATTCACGATGTGTTGATGTTTGCAAAAGCTATAGATGATGCACATGACTGGGGACCTACTGGATTTGTTTTTTATCTATTCGCCCAAGCATATATTTTGTTGCAACGGTATGCTAATGCTTTTCGTGCGCTACAACAGCATGAGGATGAGCTAGAGGCTATTGTAGCCCAGAGGACGGGTGAGCTAAAAGACCTGCTATCTCAGAGAGAGCTGTTGATGAGGGAGCTTAACCACCGTGTCAAAAATAATCTACAATTTATTATTGGACTTTTGTGGAACAAACGAGCAAAAGCTAATGATGAGACGCAGAAGATACTATTGTCGCTACAGTCTCAAGTTCAGGCAATAGCAACTGTGCATGAGACTCTTTGCTTACAACCAAATATCACTTCGTTATATGCCGAAGAGTATCTCAAAACGATTGTCGATGCACTAAAAGATATGCACCCTGATATTGATTTTGTATGCACTTTTGGTATCAGCGGTCTTTTGTCAATGGAAGATACAATCTCGCTAGGACTGGTTCTTAGTGAGCTGGTCTCAAATTCTGTCAAGCATGCACTCTCGGCACATGAAGAGACGGTGTATATAGATTTTGAGATAGAAAACAATATAGCAAAATTGACATATTCAGATGGCAAAACAATATTTCAGAATAATGATTTTATCAAAGCCACACACAACAATAAGAGTCAAGGTTGGTCTATGATTATAAAACTGATATACCAGTTAAAGGCACAGACAAGAGCAAGGGAAAATCTATTCATCATTACATTTAGTGCGGACAAAGCGATATGAAAAAATTGATAATTATTGAAGATAATTGGATGATGGCGCATATGATAGAAGATGTTGCTTCTCTGGTTGGAATAGATGTCATTGGAATTGCAACGAGCTGGGAGGAGGCTCTATGTTTGCTGACCGATAAAAAGCCACACTTTGCTGTTGTTGACATAAATATCAATGGAGTTATGGATGGCATAAAAGTTGCTGGACAGCTAAGAGAACAAAATATAGACTTTATGTTTTTGACAGCTTATAAGGATTTGGAAACAATAGAAAGTGCGACAGAGCTCTCACCTCTCGCGTATCTCGTAAAACCAGTAACTCCTGAAAACCTGATGGCAACGCTTCTTTTGGCGATGAAAAAAATAGATCAAAAACTTCCAAACAAGAATGCTTCGGTTTACGCTGTTGAAAATGAAGATTTGATTTATAAGGGTCAAGTTCTTACTAATCTATCAAAAAGCGAGCGAAGAATCCTTGCTCTTCTCATAAAAAATCTCGGTTATACTGTTAGTTATCAAGCTCTGTTTTATGGGACTGATAGCGATACGGATAGCTACAATGAGGCAACACTACGAAATGTTATTACCAAGCTTCGCAAAAAATGTCCGGATTTGACCATAAAGAACATCAAAGATATTGGCTATATTGCCCATGAATAACTACGAATATATGACAGAACCTAGTTTTTTGAGTTCCACTATCAGCTCTTTTTGTCTAGCGTAAATATACTCAAGAAGCGCGCTCTCGGTAGCTGGTTGTAGCTTTATTGAAGTGATAATTTTGGTGTGGTCATCCAGTTGTTTTATGGCGTTTACCGTTGCTTTTAATGATAGATGGGTCATGCCACTTATGGACTCTTTACTTGGAAGAGAGAAGCTCAGTTTGACCTCATTGTGTAAAATGTCATTATTGACCCTGTTTTTGTATTTTATGGCGATTGCTTGCATGGACAAGTCAAAGATTTCGCCTGTAAAGACAATCTTGCCACAATTGACCGTTATGGGGATTCTACTATCGCACTGAACCCGTGTGTTTTTCCTGTTGTTGACTGAAAACTCTAAGAATGCAGGATTTTTCAAGATTGCAATTGGCTCGATTTTATCTATGTATTTTACCTCTGCATAAATCTCTTTTGGTAGATATTTTGATTGGATTGTCACTGATTTTTCGAGATTCATGAGGTATTTCTGCATTTTTTCTACTTTGACATATATATCGCCGTCTTCGATTTTTTCTATGTTGCTAGTACAGCCTATGCTCATGCCTTTGTATATGTTGGATAGCTTTAGTTCGCTGTCCTTGTTGACTATATTTTGCAGGTGGTACATCGCCATTTTGCCATCCGCTGCTGATTTTGTGCTACTTGACCTTTTTATTATTAGATTGGCGCTCTGGGCTGGTGTTAGGTGGGTTTTGTATAGATTTTCAATCATGGAGATGACCTCGCTGATTGAGAGTCGTCCCAAATCCAGTAGTGACATTTCGATAAATGGGACAACACCTTCATCGAATTTATACTTGGATATTTGATAAAATAGCTCATCAGCCTTTTCTCTGACGACCTCTAAATCACTTTCATTGACCAATAATACTATGTAATCCGCAGCCCAAAAGACCATCGGAACATTTTTGAAAAAGAAGCCACAAAAAGTGCCAAATTTCTCAAAATAGTGATAAAAAAACTCACTCCCATGGTCGTTGATGATTTTTTCGGAATTTTCCAGCTTGATATTTACAGAAAACATATCCTCTTCGTTTACGCTTCTGCTGATGAGCGTGTCTTTTAGGATTTCGATAAACTCAACATGGGTCAATGCTCCATTGTGTTTGGCTGTGTCAGTAGCGTTGTGAAAATAAAAGATTTGGTCATTCCCAAACTCTCTACATGTAATCAGATAAGATATATTTATTTTTTTGTTGACAAAGGTGGTTTCGCCACTGTTTGATATTGCAAAAATTGCGTTTACAATAGAGCTGTCGTCTGTTCCTAGTGCATTAAGTTCAACAAGAGAGGCTACGCCTAAGCTGGATAGCATATTGTGGTTTGCAAAAACTATTTGCCCCCTTCTTTTGATGCAATAATTTGCTCCAGGTGCCTCTACTATTCTGCCTAGATTTTCTATTCTAGCTCTATCTTTTTGCTTTGTTAGTATGGGTACGAGTACGGATTTGAGTCGTTTGGCTATCTCTACAATATCGCAGCTTCTATTTATAACACCAAATATATGTTGATTTATAGTGTTGCTGAGGACTTTGACATCTCTATAATCATCACAAGTCAAAAGCGTTTCGGTGGCTTGAATTTTAGACATTATGGACGGAATATGTTCGAATTTTGCGGTTGAAAATTCAATTATAGAGAGTGATACCTTGCTAGTGTTTTCGCTAGACAGGAGTTCAGATAGTGATAGCTTGGTGTATTTTGCACAAATTGTTGACAAATGATTGGCAAGCTTGGAATCCAGCCCATCCTCGACAATATGTGTGACCGATAGCGTCTCGTAATACTTTTTCAGATTCTCCATAAACACCCTAGTAAAAAATGTTTACAAGAATATCACAACACTTATTACAATTGAATAGTTTGGTTGTTTTTGATATTTCCAAAGGCAAAGAGTATACATTTTTAAATTATTTTGGAATAAATAAAAAACTTTGAGAGCATATAATTTAGTTTTTGGATTGTAAAATGTACAACAGCACTTCATATATAGCGTTCATGACTATGTTTTATAATAATTTAGAGGTATATTTTGAAAATATTGATTGTAGAAGATTCCAAGGTTATAAACAACACTTTAGCACAAAAATTGAGGATTAAAGGACACCTATGCGTACAGTCTTTTAGTGTGCGCGATATTAATGAAGCCCTGAAAGATAACTGTTTTGACCTAGTGATTCTCGACTTGCATCTGCCAGATGGCGAAGGTGTTGAGGTGTTTGATCTTTTCAAAAACCAAGAAGAGACAAAAATAATTATCTACACCGCAGATGAGAATCTAGACGCTAGGACATATTTTTTCCAAAATGGAGCTATTGATTATCTTACTAAAAATAGCTCAGCCGATAAGCTACTTTCGGATGTGGATGAAATCATTAATAGGCTGGAAAACAACAGACTAAATAACATTTTGATTGTCGATGATTCGGTTGTAGTTCGAAAACAGCTGAGCCAAATATTTAAAGTCAGAAATTTCAATGTTTTTACAGCTTCAGATAAGCGTGAAGCAAGAGAGCTTGCCGAAAAGCACGACATTACATTTGCTATTGTTGACTTGATTTTGCCAGATGGCAATGGTGAGGTTCTTATTAACAATCTAAGAAAAATGGAAAAATACAGCAAGCTCCCTATAATAGCAATATCCAGTATGTCTGACCCAAATGTAATAAAATCAGTCTATAAGTCTGGTGCTTCTGATTTCTTGAAAAAACCAATAGTGTTCGAAGAGTTGATTTTAAAGGTCAATCTGTGGATAGACATTATCAACAAAGATATTAAGTCAAAACATAACGAACAACTTCTCAACGAATACAAAAAAGCTATAGACAATAGTGAGATAATCTCCAAAACAGATACGAAGGGCGTTATCACATATGTAAATGATAAATTTTGCCAAATATCTGGATATACGCCAGAAGAGCTAATGGGCAAGCCACACAATATTATCAGGCATCCTGATATGGAGTCTGAGACCTTTGCTGGACTCTGGAAAATGATTTTGAACAAAGAAACATGGCGAGGTACTGTCAAAAATATGGCAAAAGATGGTAGTGCTTATTGGGTGGATAGCACCATTACACCTATTTTGGACATCAATGGAGATATTTCTGAATTCATAGCCGTCAGACATGATGTGACAAAAATCGAAGCGATGAAAGAGGAGCTGCAAGATAAGCTCCAAATGTCGAGTAAAAATCTATGGGAGATGCTGGCAATAAATACAAGCTATGAAAATGCAATAGGTGCTAGTAATATACTTTCTAGAACTGATACAAAAGGAATAATCACCTTTGTGAATGAAGAGTTTGCAAAGGTGTCTGGATATAAGGCATCAGAGGTGGTTGGAAAATCTCATAATGTGATAAAACATCCAGATAATAATGAGGACTTTTACAAAAATATATGGAAAACAATTAAGTCAAATAATATTTTTAGGGGAGTCATAAAAAACAGGGCGAGAGACGGAAAAACTTTCTATGCTGCCACTACTATCGTACCGATTATGAATGCCAATGAAGAGATTTTAGAATACATGGCTATTAGAAATGATGTGACTGAGATTTTTGAACTTACGGATGAGCTACAAAAAACACAGCATGAAATAGTCTCCAGGATGGGAAGCGTGGCAGAGAGTAGGAGTAAGGAGACAGCTTATCACACCAAGAGGGTGGCTGAGTACTCTATTTTGTTGGCACAAAAACTCGGTTTGTCAGATAGCGAGATAGCCACTCTGTATGCCGCGTCCCCTATGCATGATATAGGCAAAGTGGGCATTCCTGATGAGATATTATTAAAACCGGGTAGACTTGAAGACAATGAGCGAGAAATTATGAAGACTCACACTCAGATAGGACACGGGATTTTTGCTAGTTCTGATCTGCCTGTTTTGAAGGCTGCTTCTGTCGTCTCATTGCAACATCACGAGAAGTGGGATGGAACTGGTTATCCATATGGTGTAGCTGGAGAGGAGATACATATATTTGCTAGAATAACGGCTCTTGGGGATGTTTTTGATGCATTGGCGAGCAATAGAGAATATAAAAAAGCTTGGGATATGGATAAAATTCTTGAACTCATAAAAGAAGAATCTGGGCGACACTTTGACCCAAATATAGTTGACATATTTTTTAAAAATATAGATGACATTATTGAGATAAAAAATAGATATAGAGATTGAAATATTAGACTTGACATAAGTCTAGATAATTTCATTACAGTTTCATAAATTGATTTGCGCAAGAAATATTCATATGTTGCCACGAAATTATGCTAATATAAGCCTGTTCGTAAGAAGGGGTGAAATTTTGAATAAGTTTGCAAACTTGCCTGCTTGTAAGTTATATAAGTTGGCTTTAGCAATATTGTGCAAGAGACTATTTCTTTATTTTCTGATATTACTATTTATATTTTCTAGTGCTGTTTGCGCTGAGATTTCTACGGTCGATAAAAAAGTCCTGCGCGTTGGTGTGTTGTCATTTCGCTCGCTGGATGTCACGGAAAAAGAGTGGCGACCAACGATACAATATCTTCAGAAGAGTATTCCACAATATCAATTCGAACTGGTACCGTTTTACTATGCAAATTTTGAACAAACGATGTCTAGCGGTGGCTTAGATTTCTTATTAACCAATCCAGAGCATTTTGTGCTTTATCGGACAAAGTATGGTTTTAGCTCCATCGCAACACTAATGCCATCCATGAATGGATATCCAACAACTGAATTCGGTGGGGTTATGTTTACGAGGGCTAGCCAGACAAATATTAACACCATTGATGATATTAAAGGCAAAAAAGTAGCCTCACCGTCAAAAGAGTCTTTTGCTGGTTATTTACTACAGATGCTGGCGTTAAAAAAACAAGATATTTCACAAAAAGACATCAATATTACCTATACTGGTATGCCCCATGATAAGGTGGTAAGTCTTGTCTTGTCTGGCGTGGTTGATGTTGGTTTTGTGAGAACTGGTATTCTGGAAGCTATGATAGCCGAGCACAAAATACAAGCTAGTAGCATTAAGCTTATCAACAAGCAAAAATATACAGGTTTTGATTTGATGGTATCTACACAGCTATATCCAGAGTGGCCGTTTGCAGCAAAAAATACTTTACCAGTAGAAATCACCAAAAAAGTTGCTCGCGTACTACTTGAGATAGAGCCAAACACAATAGCTGCGGTTAGTGCTCACTATTATGGGTTTGCTCCACCATTGGACTATACTGATGTAGAAATTATTATGCAAAAATTTCGTATCCATCCTGATTTTAATAATGAGTTTGACATCAATGATATTTTTGAAAAATATAGCCTCTACCTGCTTTTGATAGCGTTTGTAGCTTTTATTATTAGTGTCCTAATAATTGTTATTATGGTGAGAGACAAAAAGGTTATAGCAAGAAATATACTTGAGCTAGAGAGCAAAAATAGAGAGATTGAGACTGATGAGCTGGCACTAAAAGAGTTGAATGAGACACTGGAGGAGAGTGTCAAAAGTGAGACTGCTAAGCGTTTGGAAAAAGAAAAATTACTGATTCAACAATCAAAAATGGCGATGATGGGCGAGATGATTGGTGCTATTGCTCATCAATGGAGGCAACCTCTCAATTCGCTCGGACTGATGATTCAGGATGTATCGTTGACTTATAGGTTCGGAGAGCTGGATGAGCGGTATGTTGAGAAGTTTGAAGCTGATTCAATGTCAACAATACAGAGAATGTCTCATACGATAGATGATTTTAGAAATTTTTTCAAGCCAAACAAAGAAGCGATTGACTTTAAACTGGAACAGGCAGTTGGGGAAACCTTACAAATAATGTCCCCACAACTAGCGAGTCATTCTGTGATGGTAGAATTTAGCATGAGTGGTGAAAGTACTATGCACGGTTACAAGAATGAGCTTGAACAAGTCATACTGATACTGATTTCAAATGCTCAAGATGTCTTGCTAGAGAGGAAGGTCGAAGAACCAAAAATAACAATTTCTATTGTTTCTCTCGATAATGGCAAGTTTGAATTAGCTATTCAAGATAATGGTGGTGGTGTGCCAGAAGATATAATGGATAGAATATTTGAGCCATATTTTACGACTAAAGAGACAGGCACAGGTACTGGTATTGGACTATATATGGCAAAAGAGATAATAGAACGACAAATGCACGGCAAAATTTATGCAGAAAATACTCCAGTTGGTGCTAAATTTATAATTATCCTATAATCCAACATTGTGCTTTTGATATTAAAATCCAGTTTGGACAGTCTAAAAATGGTATGTGTTTTGCATATATCATACAAAAAATAGCGACAAGGAGTTGAAATGAGCAAATACAAAAACCTAGATAAAGCAAAAGCCTTAGAAGCGGTTAAATTAGACGCATATATTCTGGATGAACTTAGCGATGAGCTAAAAAATGACTTTGATGTTGTAAGTGCTGCAGTGCAGTTAAAACCATATGCACTAGGAAGTGCTAGTCAAACACTCAAAAATAATGCTGCGCTTGTCTTGTCTGCAATCAAAGCAAACCCAAATACAGCAAGATACATCGGGCCTGAACTACAAAAAAATATGACATTCTTACGAGATGCCTACACTGTTTCCCCAAAAATCATTGATTTTATCGAAGATGCTAACATCAAAGAACAATTCATAAAAACACTACCAGCTACACTTGTTGCCAAGTCAGCATAACTTCAAAACTTCTTCATCTAGCATGCAATAACTCAACCAATAATTGGTTGAGTGTCTCGTTTATTATTGTTTACCGGTCATTAACTAGCCAGATTTCTATACTTGTTATAATCAAAGTAAATAGTTAGGCATTAAAGGAAGCAGTATGACCATCTCCAAACAACTTGTATCACTTGTGGGCGTAGCCTCTGTGGGTATTATTATGATTTTTATTATTAGCTTATTGAAGCTTGATCAAGTGTATGAAGAGACAAATTATTGTAATCTAAACTCACTTCCTAGTGTTGTATTGCTCGATGATGCATTGCAGGATATTTCTAAAATGAGAATTTCTCTATGGAAGAGCATAGTGGAGGATGAGCAAGCAAAAATATTGGACTTCGATGAAAAAGCAAAAAAAGCCAGAAGTGATCTTGATGATAAGTTAAGAAGATATGAAAAAGAGCTTGTTGGTGACGAGAAAGACGGTCAACTCCTAAAGGCAGATATGGATGCAATTGCCAAATTTGATGAAGTTTACAACAAGACTATGGAGTTTGCCAAAGAAAATAAAGATCGTGAAGCAAAAGAGTACCTTATTGAGCATGAGGCTGAGGGAAGTGCTCTGACAAAAGCATTTAGTGAGCATATAAAATATAATGAAGAAGCGTCATCAGTATACGCAAAAAGTGCTAGCGGGCATAAAAGTGTGGCAAAAACAGTGATAATTGTTATATCGCTTTTGACTCTATTTGTTATGCTTGTTTTTGGCAAAACTATACATGCAAGCATAATGTATGGTGTTCATTTGTTGAGAGACAAGATGCTGGAATTTGTCAAAACAAAAGATTTAAGCCTAAGAATCAAGTACGAAAAAGAAAACGAAATAAAAGAGATATCTGATAGTTTTAATGCTTTAGCTATGACACTTGAAAATACGATAAATGACGCCAAACATTCATCCAATGAAAACGCCTCCGTTTCTAGTGAATTAAGCTCTACGAGTCATCAAATTGGCAAAAATGCAGAAGAGAGTACAGGTATAGTGCAAAATACAATTGTAGAAATTAATGCAATAAGGGATTTTATTAAAGAGACTGCAATGTTATCTGAGCATACTAAAGACAATATTGCACATGCTGGTGAGAGGTTGGATGGAGCAAAAAATAAAATGGCAGTCCTGAAAAGCGAAGTAGAGGTAGCGAGCGAGGCTGAGACTCAGTTGTCGCACAAGCTAGAATCTATGAGCCAAGATGCTGAACAGGTGAAACAGATTTTGACGGTTATATCTGATATTGCTGAGCAAACAAATCTACTGGCACTAAATGCTGCAATAGAGGCGGCGAGGGCTGGAGAACATGGGCGTGGATTTGCTGTTGTTGCTGATGAAGTTAGAAAGCTGGCGGAGAGAACGCAAAAAAGTCTGACAGAGATAAATGCAACTATAAATATTATTGTTCAAGCAATTATGGACTCTAGTGAGCAGATGAATCTAAATGCAAAAAATATTAAAAAACTAGTAGATGTGTCATCAGATGTCGAAAATACGATTGTGCAAACAAATGATGTGATGCAAGAGAGTGTTGCGACAGTTACAATGGGCGCTAAAAACTCTATTAAGATAGCAAATGATGCTCAAAAAATAGTTGAACTAGTTAATAATATAAATATCATAACATCCTCGAACACCAGAAGCGTTGAGGAAATTGCATCGGCTGCAGAGCACCTGTATGATTTGACTGAGGCGTTAAATGTTAGATTGAATCAATTTAAATAGTTTTTATATTGAGGATAGCGCAGCTACATGACCAGCAGTTATATCGTAAATCAATGGTTCTACTTTTGCGATAGATAAAAACTCGTGTATGTCCGCACTGATGGCTATTTCGCCAACCTCCAGCCTGATTGTATTGTTGAAGTAAGAAAAATCAATACTATGCTTTGCGGTTAGATTTGTGAATTCTGCTAGCTCTATTTTTGTATCGTATGTGCTTGGCTGGATATTGTCAATCGTAGATACAACTATGGAGTCAAATTCACTTTTTGTAAACGGTTTGCTTACAATATTTGATATTCGTAGCGATTTTAGTTCTGCGGATATGTGCTCGTCTAGTGCTGCTGATACGACGATTATTGGCAGTCTAAGATAGTTATCAAGCTTGCGAACCTCTGTTATTAGCTCTACGCCGTTCATTACTGGCATTTGGATGTCGGTGATGAGAAGAGATATGTCTACAGAGTGCATAATTCCTAGTGCCGCTTCACCATTACCAGCTTCAAAAACTTTTATTTTTGATGTTGTGATCTTCTCTAAATTGTTTTTGAATATAAACCTAATAGTCGGCGAGTCATCAACAATCAAAACATTTAAATTCATTAGTTATCTATCCTTGTCTCTTAACTTTGATATTATGCTGCCAGCGTTTTCTTTTGAACTCTTTTTGTCGGCGTACATTTTTTGGTCTGTTATCTCCATAATTGTCCTAAAATCATCACCTATTTGATATTTTGAGAACCCAAAAGAAAAGTCTATAGATATTCGCTCATCAGTTGATTTGATTAGTAGTTTGTTGACCAGCGAAGCTTTTAGGCTTATGAGGCACTCTTCTACGCCGCCATCTGTGAGCTTACTTTTTTCGTCAATCAGTATCAAAAACTCATCCCCACCAAATCTAGCTATTTCGCAAGGCAGATTTGCTGTGAGAGCTTTTTTCTGTATGGATTCAACAAAAAGTTTGAGTATCGCGTCCCCGACATTGTGTCCATATTTGTCATTTATAATCTTGAAGCCATTCATATCTATGACAACAAGATAGCCATTGTCTAAAAAGCGATTTTCAGCTATTTTTTTGGTAAACAACCATCTTCTGCTATATGCACCTGTTAACTCATCCGTGTAGGCAATTTTCATAAGTTCGTCGTTTTCTGATTTTAGACTTACTATAACATTGCGATATTCTTCTATCTTTTCGTATTCTTTGGCATTTACGGCATTGACAATATTGTCTGCTTGTTTTGTTAGCTTGTCTGCAAACTCTAAAATTTTATCCTCATCTGTATAGGCATCATTTTTTGTGTGGGCTTTTACGGCGTCTATGTATAGCCTCTCATAGATTTTCGGTTCTACTACTGGGAGTTTTTTTGCATTTTCCATAGCTATTGCGGTTATTTGCTCTAAGTCTCTATGCATTAGATGTGATTCCCTGTTTGACAAAATTTGGTGTCGCATTGTACACGCTAATTGCTTTGTGGCAATGAGGTTTCTTGCTTTTGAAGCCTACTTGTGAGCAAAATAAGAGCAAAAAATAGCGCGGATATAAGTCCCAAAGCAACTACTAGCCACAATTCATCGGGCGCAATTTCAATCAAAATCAGTTTTCTCAAAATAACCACAAATCCTATTTCCAAGAAAGTAACTGCATAATCAAAGCTGTTGTTGATAAACAGTGTCTTTACAATAGCTAGAACGATGAGGGTATAAAGAGCGTCATTCAAAATCGCCTTTAGTGAAGTTAGATCAAAAATCAGGCCGTGTTGAACAAGTGAAAGAATGCTTAATAAAAGCCCAGTGAGGCACGCAAAAAGATAGATAACCATTATTGTGATAAAAAGATTTCTGCCATATCCAGTTAGGTTTGAAAGTGTTGTTTCTAGTTGAAGCATTTGGGTCGCCTTGTATTTTTATGAATTATACTGTTTTGCAATTTGTGTAGATAATCAAGTGGTGTCCCCAGCAGGACTCTAACCTGCGGCCTTACGATTAGGAATCGTACGCTCTATACAACTGAGCTATGGGGACTTGTGAGACGGGAATTATAGCAGACTAGGTCTAAACCCACAAATTATCAATCAGTCTTGTCGTGCCAATCTTGCACGCTATTAGTATTATTGAGCTTGATAGCTCTACGGTATTTATTGGTTGCAGACTTCTGTTGCATATGGCTATGTATTCGACTGTGATGCCGTCTAGCTCCTTTTCCATAGCCTGTTGCAAGATTTTTGTATCAGTTGTCCCTTTGCCAATCATGGCGCCAGCGATAAATAGAGATCTCGAGATTTTGAGTGCATTTTTTCGCTCATCAGCGCTTAGATAGATATTTCTGCTACTCATAGCAAGCCCATCTTTTTCTCGGAGTGTCGGGCACTCTATTATGTTTGTGTGGAGAAAAAAAGCTTTTGCCATCTTCTTTATGAGGAGTAGCTGTTGCGCATCTTTTTGACCGAAATATGCATTTGTAGCATTTGATAGATTGAGTAGCTTTAGTACTACTGTGAGTACTCCGTCAAAATGCCCAGGTCGTCTCTCTCCCTCAAGTATGTATCCTTGAAGAGCGGATGCAATTATTGTTGGTTCATTTTGGGTATACATAATCTCAGCTGTAGGCATAAAAACCGCTTTGACGCCAGCCAATTTGCATATCTTGAGGTCAGCTTCCTCTCGTCTGGGGTATTTGCTCAAATCCTCGCCAGCTAGAAATTGTGTCGGATTGACAAATATCGAGACTATGCAATGTTTGTTTTCTGCTTTTGCTCGGTTTATAAGGGATATGTGTCCTTCGTGAAGAGCGCCCATGGTTGGCACAAAACCAATGTCTCCATGCAAGCTTCTAGTGAACTGTGAAAATTCATCCGCATTTGTAAATATTTTCAACTTCTTAGCCTTATTTATCTATAATCATCCACTAATTATAGGGAAAAAAGGCAAAATTTTGGACGCATACGAATACTCCGAACTACTAAAAAAACTAAACTCAAAAATGTTAAATGTAACAGCAATAGTGAAACCAGAAAAAGTTGATGTAAGGCTTGCTGAAATCGCAGAAATGGAAAACTCTCAAGAGTTCTGGCAAGACCCAGCAAATAGTGCAAATATACAAAAAGAAAAAACCAAGCTGACTGGACTTATGAGTAGATACAGGGCTGTAAGTGGTGCAGTAAATGATGCTGTAGAGCTTTTTGAGATGGCAAATGCCGAGAATGATACAGCGACGCTCGAGGCACTCTTTGCCGAAGCTGGAGAACTTGAAGCAAAAGTAAAAAAAATCGAAATAAGTACAATGCT
>CAZNYV010000048.1:0-13809 GCA_964577355.1 uncultured Campylobacteraceae bacterium | reverse complement strand
AAGATGTTTATCTCGCACACACCTTTGGTGAACTTACCAGCACATACATAGAAAAATATAAAAAAGACTCTATGAATATAATCCATCGTATGTCAAAAACCATAGACGACTTTAGGGATTTTTTCAAACCAGACAAAAGTGAAGAGCCTTTCGTGCTAGAACACGCTGTGGAAGCGACCTTGAATATTATGCTCCCTCAACTAAACAACCACAACATAGCAGTAGATTTTAGTAAAAATTCTGAGCATGGCATGTATGGTTATAAAAGTGAACTAGAGCAAGCACTATTGATACTTATTTCGAATGCAAAAGATGCTCTGTTGGACAATAAAATATCAAAACCAAAAATACACATATCAATAAAAAACATCTCAAATGATATGGCAAAAATAACAGTAGAAGACAACGGTGGCGGGATTCGCGAAGATATTATAGATAGAATTTTTGAACCTTACTTCACTACAAAAGAACAAGGCAAAGGCATAGGAATAGGGTTGTATATGGCAAAACAAATTGTCGAGCGACACATCGGTGGCAAACTAGTAGCCGAAAATACCGGGTTTGAACACAATGGCGCTAGATTTACCATGGAAATTCCGATTACAAACGCAAGTATCCACGCCATCTAATCGTTGACGCCAACTTAGAGGTGAGCTACTATATAATCCCGAAAAATATACTTGGGATAAAAAATGAGAACAGTCACTTTATCACACGGAAGCGGTGGAATAGAGTCCAACAAACTAATTAATGACATATTTTCCAAAGCTTTTAGCAACGATTATTTGGACAGAGGCGAAGACTCTGCACTGCTAGGTTCTATACAAAATATCGCCATGTCTACTGATAGCTACATCGTCTCCCCGATATTTTTCAATGGTGGAGATATAGGCAAAATAGCAGTATGTGGCTCATGCAACGATGTCGCGGTTAGCGGCGCAAAGCCAATGTTTATGAGTGCTGGATTCATTATCGAAGAGGGGTTTCCCATAGAGGATTTGGAAAAGATTGTTACCTCTATGGCACACGAACTAGCTATTAATGGCGCAAGAATACTAACTGGAGATACGAAAGTAGCACCGAGAGGTAGTGTGGATAAAATTTTTATCAATACTACCGCAATAGGTGATGTCAAAAAAGATGGGCTTGATAGCAAAAATCTCACAGACGACGATATAATCCTCGTCTCAGGCTCTATCGGCGAACATGGAGCAACTATATTTTGTGCCAGAGAGGGCATCGATATGAAAACAGCACTGCAAAGTGACTGTCGCTCATTGTGGCCTATTATCGACGAATTAATACAAAGCCAGTCGCAAATAGTTGCGATGAGAGATGCAACCAGAGGTGGCGTGGCGGCTGTACTCAACGAATGGGCGAACAGCGCTGATATTTGCATAGAGTGTGAAGAGTCACAAATTCCACTCAAAGACGAAGTCAAGGGTGTGTGTGAACTACTTGGTTTTGACGCACTAAATCTAGCAAATGAGGGGCGATTTGTAGTAGCTGTTAGAGGCGATGCCACAGAAACTCTCAAAATCCTCCAACAACATGACAAAAGCGCCGCTATCATCGGCAAAGTTGGAGGTAAACACAAAAAACGAGTAATTCTCAATAGTGAGTACAACACCAAAAGATTTATGGACTACCCATCAGGCGAACTTTTGCCAAGGATTTGCTAAAATTCGCCCAACTTTTTACTAGGCATTTTGTTAATTTATGAAGATTTTGAGCGCAGACTATATACTTTTGATGGATCAGGCAAAAACAGTGCTAAAAAACGGTGCTGTTGTATTTGACAAAGAAATCATAGATTATGCTCAGTCAGCAGATATTTTAATAGACAAATACCCATCAGCAACACATGAGTATCTGGGTGAAAATTCTGTCTTAATGCCAGCTCTCATCAATGCCCATACGCACCTAGAATTCTCTTCCAACAAAACGACATTGACATACGGAAGTTTCATAGAGTGGCTCACAAGTGTCATAGAAAATAGAGAACGACTCGCCAACACTGACATAGAGACAACAATCGAAAAAATGCTCAAAAAAATGCTCCGATACGGCACGGCTAGTATTGGGGCTATTAGCTCATTTGGTATGGATTTGACGCCTTGTATGTCTGCAGCACAGAAAATAGTCTATTTCAACGAGATTTTAGGCTCCAGAGAAGAGGCGCTTGATGGTAACAAGGCTGATTTTACTAGACGGTTTGAACGCTCTATGAGATTCAAGAGCGAGAGATTCCACCCTGCAATCTCTGTTCATTCGCCATACTCTACGCACCCAAACCTAGTTGACCATGCAGTAGCTCTCTCCAAAGAGCACAATATGCCAATCTCTGTTCATTTCATGGAGAGCAAGGGTGAACGAGGCTGGCTAGATAGAAACAGTGGTGAATTCAAAGCGTTTTTCAAAAAGTTCTTTGGAGTCGACAAAAGCCTCATCACAAGTGCCGAGTTTTTACAAAAATTCGAAGGGGCAAAGACTATCTTTATTCACTGCCTATTTGCCAAGGAAGAAGAGCTTGAAAAGATGAAATATCAAAATGCAGATATAGTCCACTGCCCTATTTCAAACCGACTTCTCAACTCAAAGATTTTTGATATTGAAAAAGCAAAAAATCTAAACATAGACTATATCACGGCGACCGACGGTCTGAGCTCAAACTTTAGTCTAAGCCTATTCAACGAACTTCGATGCACGCTGTTTATGTATTATGACCTAAGCCTCAAAGTCCTACCATACGACTTGCTAGAAAGCGTCACTAGAAATCCAGCAAAAGCGATGGGGCTCAAGAGTGGTGAAATAGTTATCGGCAATGCGTCAGACTTGATAGTGTTAAAGCTACCTGACAAGCTGGAAAATGATGCTGCCTTGGCTCTACAAATCATACTACATACAGATGAAGTAGAAAGAATATACATAGACGGCACAGAGTACTAAGACCAAAGATTTTGCTCTTTTTCTCGCATTACATTAAATAAAAGGTTAAAAAACAATGGAATTCATCAAAAAAATACTATGGCCAATATGGGGTCCAATAGCATTTATCCAAAATCACTTCAAGGCAACTTTGCTTGTATTGATTTTGTTTTTTGCGTACTATTCATCAAGCGAAGACAATATCAAGCATCCAAATCTAGCCAAAATATATATCACCGGTCCAATTCTCACAGCTGATAGGTTCCTAGAAGACATCAAAAAAGCCGAGGATGCCAAGGTGAAAGGTGTACTTATAGTAGTCAACTCTCCTGGTGGTGCAGTTGGTCCATCTGTCGAGATGTCAATGGCAGTCAAAAGGTTGAAAACAAAAATGCCAGTCATGGTATATGCCGAGGATACCATCGCGAGTGGAAGCTACTACTCATCCATCTGGGCTGATAAAATCATCGCAAACCCAGGAAGTGTCGTAGGCTCAATCGGCGTAATATTTGAAGGTATGAATATAGAGCCATTGATGAAAAAAATAGGCATAGAGAGCCAAATCGTCAAGGCTGGTGAGTACAAAGAAATGGGCACACCAACTAGAAAATGGAGCAAAACTGAACGAGCTGGACTAGAAGCGGTCATACAAGATACTTATGCGATGTTTGTGGAAGATGTTGCGGCTGCTAGAAAACTAGATGTCAACCGCTCGAACGAATACGCAAACGCTCAAGTATTCACAGCTAGAGAAGCCAAAAAAAGAGGCTTGATAGATGAGCTCGGAAACATCAAAACAGCTGAAGAAGAGTTGGCAAAAGCATCAAAAGTGACAGACCCAGTCTGGCTAGAAAAAAGCAAAATGGAGTCTTTTGTTGACCAGCTTTCATCTCAAACAGCCTCCAAAATATCATCAGCATTTACTGGTCTAAAGGCATATTGAGCCTCTCTCTACAATTGGGTCTAAGCATTTAGACCCAATCTCTCTATTCGAAATTCTTATTTATTATAATCTATACTTTAGATATTTATAAATTACTATGTATACTTATATCTACTATTTCAGATTATCATAATGCAAATTCACGCGAATCAGGAGACTTTCCAATGGAGCGAATAAAACACTTTCCAGTTGCTTTTTTTGCTGTCGTAATGGGGCTTAGTGGTCTGGCCATTGCTTATCAAAAAGCACATCACCTCTTTGGAGCTCCAAAGATTATTTATGAATTATTGATGTTCTCAGCCTTGGCAGCATTTATTGTCATAGCCACTATCTATCTGACAAAAACGATTTTATTCTTTGAAGAAGTCAAAATTGACTTTATGCACCCGATAAGAATCAACTTCTTTGCAGCCATATCAATTTCACTCATACTACTATCTATTGCGTTTTATTTTTATTTTCCACTATTCTCAATCATACTTTGGACATTTGGCAGTGCAATTCACCTATTTATGACTTTTTATGTCGTCAGCTTCTGGATTCGCCACAACTTTGAGATTACACATACCAATCCAGCTTGGTTTATTCCTATCGTTGGAAATGTTCTAGTACCAATTGTTGGCGTTGATTTTATGCCAAAAGAGGTCTCTTTATATTTTTTTAGTATTGGAATATTTTTCTGGTTTGTACTTGGCACCATAATTTTTTACCGTATTATTTTTCACCACCAGTTGGCACAAAAATTTATGCCAACACTTTTTATTTTTATCGCTCCACCAGCCGTTGGTTTTGTGGCATATATGAGGATATTTGGCGCATTTGACTTTACTGCCATGTTTCTTCTCAATATGGCACTATTTTTTACAGTACTGCTATTTTTTATGGGCAAGAGCTTTTTAGGTTTGAAGTTTTTTATATCATGGTGGGCATTCACATTTCCACTTGATGCCGTGTCTATTGCGTTTATGAGTGCCTATCAAATCACTAGCTCCGTCATTTATATGACACTGGGATTGTTGCTTCTGGCTATAGCTTCACTAGTTGTTGGATATGTTGCTGCAACCACTATAATCAACATAAAAAGAAAAGAAATCTGTATAGAGGAGTAATAGAATGAACAGAGTTTATATAGTATTGACAGCTGCAGTATCGATATTTTTGGGAGCAATATTGGCATCATTCTTAATTCAATCTGCTGCCAAACAAGCGATGATATTAGAGCATAAGAGCCCATACGATTACAACAAAACCATAGAAACAATCGTAAGCCGCATCAATGCACACAGTGGCTGGAAAGTTGTGTCGGTCATAGATCAGGCAGAAGAGATACGAAAAGGTGGTGGTGCAGATGTCGGTAAAGTATCAATTATCAAATTTTGCAATGCCAAATATGCTGGGCAAATGCTTAGCGCAGATGAAAGAAAGAGAATAGCCGTATCTATGCCAATCTCAATAGCCATATATGAAAAATCTACTGGAGAGTGCATGATTTCAGTCAACAATGGAGCTCTAAGCTCAAAGATTTATGGCGGTGAGACAGAGGCAATTATCGAAAATGTATCGAGAGATGTCGAAGAGATACTAGGATTTATGACATTCAAATTCAGTAGATTCTAGTTTTGCTATTTGTGAACGATTGTTTATAAAATATAATTTGCTTTAGTTAAGCTTTATATAATTTTTGATAAAGTAACTGTGTAACATTAATTTAACATTCGGAGGGTTTTCATATGAAAAAAACAGTTGTAGTTTCACTAGTACTTGGTGCACTGATTTCTGCTACAAGCGCTTTTGCAAGCGTTGAAGCTGGACAAAAGCTATATCTAAAAGCTTGTAAATCTTGCCATGGTAATGGCGTAAAAGGTGCTGCGCTTCATTCACAAGCAGAATGGGACAAACTATTCTCAAATGATGGCAAAGCTCTAGTAGATGCACATGTCAATTCAAAAAAACCAGAAGCAGCTCCTAGCAAAGCTTACTTCAATGGTCCATTCAAACAACACAAAGGAAATCTACAAGAGTTCTTGCATGAATATGGCAATGACAGTGGCAATGTGCCAGCTTGTGGTTGATCTAATATAGTGCACTCCTGCAAAAGCGGGAGTGCCCTCTCTACTGTGCAAACTTACCTAGCTAGTATCGCTTTTGAAATCAAACTTACCACAAATATAACAATTGATACAGTCACTATAGTTGCGCCACTTGGCAAAGAGACATAAAAAGAAAACAAAAGTCCAGTCACGACAGCCAACACTGACAACACTACAGCCAATATTCCAGTCACAAAAAAGCTTCTGCCAAACTGCATCGCAGATATAACGGGAATTATCATCAGCGCACCGATAAGTAGTACGCCTACGATTTTGATTGACAGCCCTATTGTCACCGCAACAAGAGAAACCAACAGATAGTTTAGCCACTTTGTATCTATACCTGATGCCTCCGCCACTTCCTCATCAAAAGCCGTAAACATCAATTTTCTATAGTAATTTGCGACCAAAAAAATACTCAAAATACCAAATGTAAATATGGCCCAAATATCCTCATCACTAACAGCTACGATAGAGCCAAAAAGATAGTCAAAAAGCGAGGTGTTAAATGAGTTTGACAACGAGACTATAATAATAGCAATCGCCAGAGAACCTGATAAAAATATCGCCAATATAGAGTCTGAATATATATTGTGATTGCGCCTTAGATACTCAATCAGCCAAGAAGCCACAACTGCTATAACAATCGCACTCCAAGTTGTAGATAGCGAAAACAAAAATCCAAAAGCAACACCCAAAAGTGAAATATGAGCCAAAGAGTCAGAGAGCATTGAGTACCTACGCACAACAACGAACACTCCAAGCGAAGAGGCGAGAGCAGCTATAACAACTCCAGCAAAAAATGCCCGAACCATAAAAGAGTAATCAAAAATTTCCATTCGCAACCCTCCTAATGATGATGGCAGACAACATGAGCGTCTATACCATAGAGTTTGCTCATCTCAGAGCAGCTCAATATCTCATGAGGATTGTGACACGACAGAAGCGTCTGATTGATACACAACACATGACCAACATCGTCAGCAATTACGCCCAAATCATGCGTGACGAAAAGTATCGTAATATTTTCATCCCTATTAAGCTCTTTTAAAAAATCGTAAAATAAGCGCTGAGAGTGCGTATCCACACCTGTATTTGGCTCATCAAGGATAAGAATCTGCGGACGACCTACGAGTGCGCGGGCTATCATCACACGCTGCCTCTGCCCACCAGAGAGAGCCGAAATCTGTCTATTTCTTAGTTCACCAATACCGACTTTTTCCATTATCACCTGAACACGAATCCTATCCTCTGCTGACTCCCACTGAAATAGTGAGCTTTTGTGTGCAAGTCCTAGTTTCACAACCTCTTCAACTGTTATGGGGAAATTCAAATCAACCTGTGCCGCCCTTTGAGGAACATAGCCTATCTTGTATCGGTCTTTAAATATTTTTTTTGGCTTACCAAAAAGCTTTATTTCGCCATCACTAGGCTCCAATAGCCCCAAAATCAACCGAAGAAGCGTACTTTTACCACCGCCATTTGGTCCGATAATAGCCATATAATCACCTCTTTTCACATTAAAAGAGATGTCATTGATGATTTTTTTGTAGTTTAGATTTTTGACCTCTATGACGCTATCGACAAATTTTATTGGCAACTCATTGCACCTTTTAGTTTTACAAGATTTGATTTCATTATATCAAGGTAACCTATATTTTTTTGATTCTCTTCCGCTGTGATATTCTCAACTGGTCTAAGTGCGTCCGTTTTTACACCAGCCTCCCTAGCTATCGTTTTGGCGACTTTATCGCTCGCAAACTCTTCAAAAAATACCGTATTTATCTTCTCTTTTCTGACAATATCAACAAGCTTTGCAATCTGCTTAGCCGAAGGCTTGACATCTGGTGACATGCCTGAAATCGCATATTGAGTGATACCATAATCGTCAGCTAAATAGCCGAACGCTTCGTGATTTACGACGACTTTTTTGTTTTTGCAGTTTTTCAGTGTCTGATATTCTGCTTGCAAAGCTGTTACTTTTTTGAGATAGTTTACTGCATTTGTTTCGTATATTTTTGCATTCATCGGGTCTTTTTTTGACAAAAGCCCGGCTGTCTCTTTTATCATCAAAACATAGTTATCAAAACTGAGCCAATAATGCGGATCATATGTCTTGCCGCCCTCATACTCTTTGTGGGTAGTCAGCTTGACAAATTTACTCATATCCACTGTTTTGTCTTTGATTTTCATAGAGCTGATTATCTTCGTGCTCCACGGCTCCATCACCTCTCCGCTTGTTATAAAAATATCGCTTTTTGCCAATATAACCATATCTTTTGCTTTTGGTTCGAACTCATGAGGCTCCACACCAAAAGCCACCAAGTTGTTTAAAGTGACATTTTTGCCACCAACTTCTTTTACAACGCTATATAGCGGATAGATAGTAGTAGTGATTGTAATCTGAGCAAACGCACAACTGGCAAACACCAAACCAATGAATAATTTCTCAAGCATCTACAATCCTTTTTGTCAAATTTCCATGAAAGTTTACAGTTTTGCGACTTAGTTGCAAATAAAGTTTTATTGGAATACTATCAACTAAGCTTGCTATAATCAAAAAATAGTACAAAGCTAGCGTATTACTGGGTACCTAAAGGTATTTCGAGAAAGCGTCCGCCGACTATACAATCAATCACAACCATTAAATACAGAGAGTATAAAAATGAAAAATGACGAAAAAATAGTAAGATTTAGCGTTTCCTTAGAACAGTCTCTTTTGGATTATGTAGACGGGCATGTTGAAGATAACTCATACCCGTCTAGGTCAGAATTTATTAGAGATATGCTTCGCCAAAAAATTGTTGAAGACAAGTGGGAAAATGAGGATGATTGCATCGGCGTACTAAGCATTCTTTATGACCATCACCACAATGACCTATCTGATAAAATGAATGAAATCCAGCATAACAAACTTTCAAATGTCACTTGTTCACTTCATATGCATGTAACTCATCATGATTGCTTGGAAGTCATAATCATCAAAGGCAGTCCGGCTGAAATCGAGAAAATAGCCTCAGAGATAGCCAGTTTGAAAGGTGTTAAACATTCAAGTTTGGCAAAAACAGCAGTTGTCTGATTTGGTAATACTAAAAAACATTTTGTATTAATAATACTTCTTGTAAAATCGTGTTCGCATCTTATTATTTGCAAATTAGATACAAACACAACAATAAGGGGTTCTCATGCACATTCCTGACGGGTTTTTATCTCCTGCTACTTATTTAACATCCACCGCTATTGCTGCTCCACTTTTGTATATAGCTTTCAAAAAAACAAGGGAAGCGATAAATGATGAATCGTTTTCTCTAATATCTGCTCTTACGGCTTTTTCTTTTGTCATTATGATGTTTAATATCCCAATACCAGGTGGAACATCTGGACATGCTATAGGTACAGCTATTATCAGTATATTGTACGGTCCATGGATTGCATCATTTTGTGTTTCACTCACACTTATCATTCAAGCGCTTGTTTTCGGCGACGGTGGAATCACAGTTTTTCCAGTAAATTCATTGGCAATGGGCTTCACAGCTGCTTTTGCATCTCATTTTGTATATAAATTGCTAAACGGAAAAATCAACAACAAGGTCGCACTATTCATTTCAGGCTGGTCTGGCATCGTGTTAGCTTCCGTTGTGGTCGCAATCGCGCTTGGTATCCAGCCAATATTTGGTACGAATAGTGCTGGGCATCCACTATACTTTCCTTTTGGACTCAGCGTAACCATTCCAGCCATTGTGGGCTCACATATGCTTTTCTTCGGTCTAGCGGAAGGTATCGCTACTATGCTGGTTATCGAGTTTATAAATAAGATTTCAGCAAAAACTAGCGAAGAGGAGGTAGTGGCATGAGCAGCAAAGTAAAATATCTAATAATTTTTATCCTCATAATGATAGTTCTCTCACCTCTTGGTACGCTAGCTGGTGGTTCAGCATGGGGCGAATGGGAAGCAAAAGAATTTACGGAAATGGTAGGCTTCATACCTGAGTCAATAGAAAATGCAAAACCATTGGTGGCAGCCATCATCCCTGATTATGAAATTGAGGGTCTATCTCCAATTCTATCAAGTATTTTTAGTGCTTTTATCGGAACACTACTCGCTCTCGCAGTGATTTGGAGCATAAAGAAGAAGGGTACAAAATAAAAAAAGCAGAAGACTTTACCAAGCAAATAAATTTTGCTTGGTAGGTTTTTGTTAATCTGCTGAAGGTTTTGGAGTTTTTGCAGTGCTTGCAGGTAGTATTGGATAGGTTACGATTGGTTTTTTACCTGTAAGTGAAGTCAAGAATGCTTCTATTTTTGTAGCATCCGTATCATTTATGGCAAGACCGAGTTGAACACTTCCCATCTCTTTTATGGCAGTTTTGAGATCCCAAATCTGACCATTGTGAAAGTACGGCGCAGTTTCTGTGATGTTTCTAAGCGTCGGTGCTTTTACCATACCGTTTTTGTCGCCTTTGAAGTCACCTTTTGCAAATTGATATTTTGCGGTTACTTGGAATGGTTGCATGCCGCCACCAATAGCCATAGAGTTGTGACAAGTTGCACAACCTTTATCAATAAATGTAGCCAATCCTTCTTTTTGCGCAGGAGTTAGCGCTTTTTTGTTGCCGTTCAAATACGCATCAAACGGTGCAGGAGTTACAAGAGTTTTCTCAAAAAGAGAAATCGTGTCAGCGATTTTTTCAAATGTTATCTTTGTGCCTTTACCATATGCTTTTTCAAACATAGACACATACTCAGGCATAGAAGTAACTCTCTCCACTACAAGTTCTTTTGGAGCCGCCATCTCTGGACCAGCTTGGATTGGACCTTGCGCTTGGTCAGCTAGGTGCGGACTTCTACCGTCCCAAAACTGTGCTTTATTGAGTACGGCATTATACACAGTGGGTGAATTTAGATTGTGTGGATTTGCCGTCCATTTATGACCTATTGCCGCAGATACACCGTCCACTCCGCCCGTTGCCAAGTTGTGACAAGTATTACAACTGATAAGTGAGCTTTTTGAAAGTCTAGGTTCAAAATAAAGCATCTTGCCAAGCTCAACTCTCTCTTTTGTAATCTCGCTTTTTGGGTCAACTAGTCTGCCAAGTGTTTTTGAGTCAGCTGGAATTGCCTCAAGACCTGCGTCTTTTGCTTTTTTGATAAGCGCTGCATCATCCATAGCAAATGCCATAGAAGCGATAGCCGAAACCGTGATAAGTGTGGTAAGAATTCTCATTATTTTCTCCTTTTATTTTATGATAAACCGAACTTGAAAAGTTGACTCAAATACCTAGGCTCTCTCTTTTGAAGTACTCTTTTGGAGCTTTGCATAACGGACAAGCACCCGGGGCTTTTTTACCTCTGTGAATATGTCCGCACACTTCGCACACCCAAATCTCTTCATTTTCATCTGAGAAGAAACCATCTTCTTTCATCGCATCTTGAAGCGCCTTGTACTCTCTCTCATGCTCAACTTCAACCTTACCGATTGCATTAAAAAGTCTCGCCAACTCCTTGTGACCTTCAGCTTCGGCAATTTTTGCGAATTCAGGATACATCACTGTATGTTCGTAGTTTTCACCTGCCATTGCAGCATCAAGGTTTTTCATCGTGATTTCAGTCTCAGCACCGTCTACTAGTTTGTGATATGCTTTGAACTCTGCCCTTGCATGCCATTTTTCATTTTCTGCCGCCTCCCTAAAATGACGAGAAACTGCGTGCCAGCCCTCATCCTCAGCTATATCTGCGAACAGGTCATATTTGTTTCTGGCTTGTGATTCACCTGCAAATGCTTTCATCAAATTTACTGCTGTCAAATCTTTTGTGATGCACTCCATCTCAATACCACAACACACTAATTTCCCACCACCAACATGTTGAACTTCGATTTCATTTCCACATTTGGTACATTTATACGATTCATACTGTCTCATTCTTACTCCTCATAATTTATTTAGAGGTGGATTTTATGAAAATAATCCTTAATTAAGAATAAATCACATTTAGAAAATATTTGCATTTTAAATTTAAACACGATACAATTTGTCCGATTTAGAATAAACAATTTTGATTAGGTAGAAAAATGGATTTCAGCAATACTCTAAAAGAGCACGGACTCAAATCAACACCGCAAAGAACAACTATTTTGTCCGAGATATACAATGCTGGACATATTGATATTGATGGGCTACACAATAAAGTACTCAAGAATATAAAAGTACCACTTGGCACACTGTATCGTTCACTATCGGAGCTTAGCTCTGCTGGTGTAA
Organism: uncultured Campylobacteraceae bacterium; assembly: GCA_964577355.1. Taxonomy (GTDB): domain Bacteria; phylum Campylobacterota; class Campylobacteria; order Campylobacterales; family UBA6016; genus CAZNYV01. The sequence continues at coordinate 1,588 of CAZNYV010000048.1, read as the reverse complement.
TTGCTTCACTTGCTATCAATGGACTAAGAACTCATTATGAAATAGTCAAATCTCCTCACAGCCACTTTGTATGCGATATTTGTGGCAAAGTCGAAGATGTAGAGTGCGAGCCAAAGAGTCTTCTTCAAACACATATTTTCAAAGACAACTACACCATCAAAACCGTCTCTCTAACCGCGCATGGTGCATGTTCTGCTTGTGAGCAAAAGCAAGCCAAAAGCGCAAAAGTATAACTTTTGCAAAAAATAGAAGAAATAACAAAAAATAGCTCTTTTAGAATAACAAAAGCTAGAAATGAGATACTCAACACTCTAATCGGAGCTTCAAAACCACTCAGCTATGATGAGTTTAATCTATCTATGGACAAGGCTACTTTCTATAGAAATGTGGCGAAATTTGAAGAAGAAAATCTTGTCAACAAGTTTGAGTCTGAGGACAAAAAATGGTACTTTGAGATAGTTACCAAACCCCATGCTCACTTCATTTGCAAATCATGCAAGAAAGTGGAGTGTATCGACAAGCTAAGCCTAGAACTTGATGGCTATCAGATAGATAGTGTCATCTTGAAAGGTATTTGTGGTAAATGTTTGACTGGTGATTTAGAAAAAACAACCAGTTCTAGCTGAAATAATCAAACTTTTTATACATTTTCTACAATTAACACTCTCACATAATAATTTTTTATCTTCGTATGTTATGATGTTTACAACAAGTTGGTAACAGGAGAAAAATTGTTTCATACAGTCAAAGCGAAGCTACAGCTTATTACGGGAGCCATTCTGCTACTTTGTATTTTTGGATTATTTTTTATCTTTACATCTTTGGCAACCGTAGAAAAAGATTATTCGAGACTCAAAAATTACTCATCACAAGCCAAATTTGACACGCTAAGCATCAACAAAGACATGAATTATGTGAGTCGATTGACACGAGACATATTTCTAGGTGGTGACTACGAAGCAGACAAAACAAAACTACATAAATCTATAAAAAACATCGAAGAGCAGTTTAAAGATCTCAAAAAAATCACCAAAGATGCAAAAGAAAGCACGACTGATATTGACGAATCCTATGAGCCAACCATGAAGTTTTTGGAAATATCCATGTCGATTGTTGATGGACTAAACACTACGACAAGAGATCCGCAAACACTAGCAAACGCTTATACTCAATACACCAAAGAGGCTAGCCACTACGCCGAAGATGCTAGAGAGAAATTTGCAAAAGTAGTAAACTCAAAAGATGCCGAATTAGAAAAAACAACAAAAGAGTTTGACAAAACACTTTTTGAAACCAAAAGTATTGTTGTGAGCGCATTTTCGCTAATGTTGCTCTTTGGTATTCTGCCGCTCATTTGGCTCGGTAGATATATTGTTTTTACACTAAATACTTTCAAGCAGGGCTTTGTAGACTTTTTCTCTTATCTAAACCACGAAACAGAACATCTGCATCCAATAGTCATCAACTCTCAAGATGAACTCGCCGAAATGGCCAAAAGCATCAACAACCACATAGCCCATACCGAGGAAAATATCGACCAAGACAACCGCTTCATCGAAGAGGTCAAAGAGTTCTCAAATCAGCTAGG
>CAZNYV010000047.1:0-13920 GCA_964577355.1 uncultured Campylobacteraceae bacterium | reverse complement strand
ATGAGTGGATTTTTGGCTTCGTCTGACGGTTTTTATGTTTTGAGTGGAGACAAGTATCTTAGGCGAAGACCCATGCGAAGGGTTGCTGAGCCACTCAGAAGCGTTGGTGCATTGATAGATGGTAGAGATGGTGGTAATTTGGCGCCATTGGCGATTAGGGGTAGGAAGCTATCGGCTATAAATTTTGATAGTAAAATTGCTTCCGCCCAAGTAAAAAGTGCTCTGATACTCGCTGGGTTGAATAGTGAAGGTGAGGGGTGTTTTAGTGAGCCTGAGCTCAGTCGAGACCACACCGAGAGGATGTTAAAAGGCATGGGGGCTGATATTAGGGTTGCTGATAAGGTTTATTTTAATCCATTGACCAAGCCTTTAAAACCCCTTGAAATAACCGTTCCCTCCGACCCGTCTAGTGGTTTTTTCTTTGCCGTAGCTGCTGCTATAGTGCCAAACGCCAAGGTTGTGCTAAAAAATGTAACACTCAATCCGACTCGTGTTGAAGCATATAAAATATTGGCAAAAATGGGAGCTATTGTTGAGTTTAATTTGACAGAAGATATTTATGAGCCGATAGGTGATATTGTTGTTCGTGGTGCTTCATTGAGCGGTGTTGATGTGAGTGAAAATATATCTTGGCTAATAGATGAGCTTCCAGCCCTATCAATTGCTATGGCTGTTGCAAATGGTACTAGTACGGTTAGAAATGCCAAAGAGCTTAGGGTTAAAGAGTCCGATAGAATCAAGTGTGTAGTTGACAACCTGATACTATGCGGAGTTGAGGCTAGTGAATTCGAAGATGGCTACCAGATTGTAGGCTCAACACTGAAAGAAGCTAGATTGAATAGCTATGGTGACCATAGAATTGCTATGAGTTTTGCTATTGCTGGGTTGATTTGCGGAAGTCATGTCGATGATTTTGGTGCAGTTGCTACTTCATTTCCAAATTTCTTGGATATTTTGTCACAAATTACACAAGTTGAGGAAGCGTGAAGGTAAAGCTGGCTGAAAACTACGGCTTTTGTTTCGGTGTAAAAAGAGCCATAAAGCTAGCCGAAAATTCCCCTGGTAGCATTACTTTTGGACCTCTTATACACAATCCGCTCGAAATTGATAGGCTCAAAAGTGATTATCAAGTAGATGTGTGTGAAGACTTGAGCGACTTGACACCTGATAAAAAAGTAGTTGTGCGAACACATGGTATTACAAAAAGTGACTTGATAGAGCTTGAAGCCAAGAAGTTTGATGTTATTGATGCTACTTGCCCATTTGTGACAAAACCACAGCAAATATGCGAACAGATGAGTCATGAGGGATATGATGTAGTTATTTTTGGTGACATCAACCATCCTGAAGTAAAGGGTGTTATGAGTTATGCCGTTGGTAAGGTGTTTGTCGTAATGTCTCCTGATGAAATAGATATTTCAAAACTTTCAGACAAGGTAGCTGTCGTATCACAAACAACTAAAAAAGAGTCAGATTTTGCAAAAATTGTTGAATTTCTGATTTTTCAAAAACGAGAAGTAAGGGTGTTTAATACAATATGTAATGCTACATGGGACAACCAAAGTTCAGCAAAAGCTCTTGCAGGAGATGTTGATGTTATGCTTGTTGTTGGCGGTAAAAACTCTTCAAACACAAAACAGCTTTTCGACATATGTAAAGAGTATTGTAAAGATAGTTATTTGGTGGAGAGCGTTGACGGGCTGGATTTATCTTGGTTTGACAAAAAGGAGATATGTGGTATTACTGCTGGAGCCTCTACTCCTGACTGGATAATCTCAAAAATTGTTGAGAAAGTAAGAGAAGTTTAAGTACAATTAACCAAAGTTATAAAAGGAATGAGATAAATGATGGACAAGATGATAGGCTTTGAAGATGCGGGCGAAGAGGATTTTGCGACACTGCTCGAACAATCTTTCAAAAAAAACGAGGGCGGGAAACTAACAAATGGCAAAATAGTTGCTATTAATGACGATCAGGTAACAATTGATGTCGGCGAAAAAGTTGAAGGCAAGATAAATATATCTGAGATTACGGCTACCGATGGTGCTTTGATTTTCAAAGTTGGAGATAAAATCCCAGTAATGTTTAATGGTTATAGAAATGAAAGACCAATGATATCTTACAAAAGTGCTATCAAGGCTTCAAAACAAAAAGAGTTTGTAGAATCAAATATGGACTTTGAGACTAGAGAAATAATAGTCAAAGGTAAAGTAACTAAAGAGAATAAAGGTGGTTATATTGTTGAGGGTGATGACGGTCTTGACTTCTTTATGCCAAGGTCACAATCAGGATTCAAAAAAGACGAGAAAGCTGTTGGTAAAGCTGTAACTGCAGCTGTTATTAAGGTTGACTCGGCTGAAAATTCAATTTTGATTTCTAGAGTAAAACTAATAAGAGAAAAACAAAAAGCCAAAAAAGACGCAATCAATGAATTGCTAGAAAATCCACAACCAATAAACGGTCTTATCAAAAGTGTAGCGTCGTTTGGTATATTTGTTGAGGCAGGTGGCGTTGACGGGCTTGTTAGATATGATGAAATTAGCTTCAAAGGTCCTGTGAACCCGATTAATAATTTCAAAGCTGGCGAAAGTGTCGTTGTAAAAGCAATCAGTTACGACAAAGAAAAAAATAGAGTAGCATTCTCAATAAAAGCTGCCACAAATGACCCGTGGGATGAAATCAGAGATGAACTAGAAGAGGGCGATACTGTCAAGGCTGTCGTTTCAAATATCGAAGATTACGGCGCATTTTTGGATCTTGGAAATGACATCGAAGGTTTCTTGCACATTTCTGAAATCAGCTGGAAGAAAAATCTAAAACATCCTAGTGAAGCGCTAGCTATTGGGCAAGAGCTAACAGTTGAGATTACTGAGATAGATTTTGATAAAAGAAAGCTCAGAATGAGCCTGAAAAAATTACTACCAAAACCATTTGACAGCTTCAAGCAAAAACACAAAGTCGGCGATGTTGTATCTGGAAAAGTGCTAAACACTACTGATTTTGGTGCATTCTTGGACATCGGAGAGGTGGAAGGTCTACTTCACAACGAAGATGCTTCTTGGAGTAGGGATTTTAAAAGCAAAGAATCTCTAAAAGCTGGTGATGTATTTGATGTAAAAATTATCAAAATTGATACCGAGAGAGAAAAAGTATCGTTGAGCCTAAAAGAGCTTTCAGATTCTCCAGTAACAGAGTTCTCAAAAAAATACAAGCTGGGTGATATTGTGTCAGGTGTTGTTCGTGATGTAAAAGAGTTTGGTGTATTTGTGGAACTTGGACAAAATGTCGACGGTCTTATACCAAATGACGAGCTGTACCCAAAGAAAAAAGAAGAGTTCAATAAAGGCGATAGCGTAGATTGTGCTATTGTGAATATATCTAACGATAGTGGCAAAATCAGATTGTCAATCAAAAGACTGCAAAAAGAGCGAGACAGAGAAGCTGTCAAAAGTTTTAATGACCAGTCTGATGAGGGCGTATTTTCAAATAACCTAAAAGAAAAACTTGGCTCTTGAGGCTAGGAAGATTTTGTGAGTAAAGCTAAAATATTTATTTTAGCATGGACGGCAGTCCTGAGTGTGGCAGCCGTCTCTTTGTATGTATATTTGGAGTTTTTTGATAAACCTAGAGTAGGCAGATTGAACTTGTTTGCTCCAGAGCCTTCAGAATCCCTTGATAATAATCTAAAGAGTGATGGTTGGCTTGGTATGCTGACAGGCGGAAAAGATTTGTATCCAGCAAAAGAAGTTAGCCTTCACATGGATATGTCCGAGGTTGAGAAGAACTATGTTATCACGATAGACAAGCTGACGCAAGATTCTCTGGTGGTGCTAGAACAAAATCTAAAAGATTTGAATATCAACTATCGAGTCACCAAAGAACAGGCTGGTTTCAGAGTTGACATTGATTCACCTACAAAAGCAAAGATGCAAGCTAGAATGGAAATTATAAAAACTCTAAATATCAAATCTAACACTAAATAATATAAGGAAAGGCATTATGGGAAAAGCTAAGGTTATAGTATGTGATCACATCCACCAAAAAGGTTTGGATCTTTTGGCAAACTCCAGTGAGATTGAGTATATAAATTATGCAAATGAGCCAAAAGATAAGCTTCCGGCTCTTATAAGCGGAGCATCTGTTATTATTACGAGAAGTTCTACGGATGTTGACGAAAATCTTCTAAGCCAAGCAGGCGCATTAAAAGCTATCGTCAGAGCTGGTGTTGGTGTTGACAATGTTGATATTAACGGTTGTAGCAAAAAAGGTATCATAGTTATGAATGTACCTACTGCAAACACCATTGCTGCAGTTGAACTTACTATGGCACATATGCTTAGCTGTATGAGAAAATTCCCATATGCTCACTCACAACTAAAAGACAAGAGAGTATGGAATAGAGAAGATTGGTATGGTAGAGAGTTGAATGCCAAAAAACTAGGTGTTATAGGTTTTGGAAATATTGGTAGTAGAGTTGGTACTAGAGCACTTGCTTTTGGTATGGAAGTTATAGCTTATGACCCATATATCAAGCCATCAAAAGCGACAGATTTGGGCGTGAAATATACAGCCAATTTTGATGATATTTTGGCGTGTGATATTATAACAATCCACACTCCAAAGAACAAAGAAACAATCAACATGATAACCTCAAAAGAGATTGCCAAAATGAGAGATGGTGTTGTGCTTATCAACTGTGCGAGAGGCGGACTTTACAACGAAGAGGATTTGTACGAAGGTCTCAAAAGTAAAAAAATATCCTTTGCTGGTATGGATGTTTTCAACAAAGAACCCGCAACTAGTAACCCTCTGCTAGACCTCGATAATATCTGTGTGACAGCACACCTTGGTGCGAATACGCTTGAAAGCCAAGAAAAAATTGCTATTGAAGCGGCAGAGCAAGCTCTTGTTGCTGCGAAAGGTGTAGCGTATCCAAATGCACTAAATCTACCTATCAAAGTAGGCGAAGTTTCAGAATTTAACCTGAGCTTTATTGAGTTGGCACAAAAAATATCTTTTTTAGCTACCCAAATTAACAAAGGTGCTTTGGAATCAGTAAAAATCAAAGCTGCTGGTGAAATAGCTTCGCAACTTGCACCTTTGGCAACATTTGCCGCTGTTGGTTCTGCTAGACAATCTCTTGGAGAAAATGTAAACTATGTTAATGCTCAGTTTCTGATGAAGGAGAGGGGTATCGAAGTGAGCGCTGTTGAAGAGCCAAATACTAGTGGATATAAAAACAAAATCAGCGTAAAAATAACAACAAATATTGGTGTAACAACCATCTGCGCTACAAGTTTTGATGAAAACACTCAGAGAATTCTAGACATAGATGGTTTTGAAGTTGATATTGAGCCAAAAGGCAAGATGATATTTTTCAAAAACAAAGACATCCCAGGTGTTATTGGCGAAGTAGGCAGCACCCTTGGTAAACACAATATAAACATTGCTGACTTTAGACTTGGTAGAAATGCAAATTCTGAAGCGATGGCTGTTATTATTGTTGATAATGATGTCACTCAAGAGGTTCTAGAAGAGCTTGCTGGTTTAAAAGCTGCTATAAGTGTCTCTTACGCGATTATTTAAATTTTTTAAAAATCTTTAACGGGTAAAATCTACTTTTTATAGTATTTCTTACCCGTATCTTACCCCTTCTTACTGCTACTTTTTCGATGTTTTAAACCCATACCAATTCAGTTTTATAAATAAAAAACTTATTTTAAGAAAAATTTAATTTATAAAGTAATATGATAACTCGTTAATTGATTTTTGTTATTATTATTTGCTAAATAGTGATAATTAAATGAAATACATATCAAAAAAGGAGTACTGATGGCTAGAGTCGTAGTATTAGGTGCCGGTGTTGCCGGACATACAGCTGCAACATTTGCTAGGGAATGGCTAGGAAAGGAACATGAAGTTGTTGTTGTAACACCAAATGCAAAATGGAATTGGATTCCATCGAATATTTGGGTTGGTGTCGGCGGAATGACTAAAGAAGATGTTACATTTGATTTGGATCCTGTATATAAGGGTGCTGGAATTGTTTACAAACAAGCAAAAGCTATTAGTATCAATCCAGAAGGTAATGCAAATAGTGACAAATCTTTCGTTACTATTGAATACACTGGACAAGGAAAAGTTGGTCAAAGTGAAGAAGTTACCTTTGATTACCTAATAAACGCTACTGGACCAAAACTTAATTTTGGCGCTACTCCTGGACTTGGTGAAGGTTCACAAATCGGTGAAAATACAGTGTCTGTCTGTACTGCTGATCACGCTGAACATGCTGCACATGAGCTAAAAAAATGTATAGAAAAAATGAAAAAAGGCGAAAGACAAACATTCCTTATTGGTACTGGTCACGGTATGTGTACTTGCCAAGGTGCTGCTTTTGAGTATATTTTTAACATTGAACACGAGCTTAGAAAAGCTGGCGTTCGTGATATGGCTGATATGAAATGGATTTCTAATGAATCATTCCTAGGCGACTTCGGTATGGGCGGACTTCATATGAAAGTCGGCGGATATGTTGTAAGCTCAAGAATCTTTACAGAGTCTTTGTTCGCTGAAAGAGGTGTTGATTATACAATTGGTGCGCATGTATCAAAAGTTGAAAAAGGCAAAGTAGAGTTTGAGCTACTTGATGGCTCAAAAGGTGAACAAGCGTTTGACTTTGCAATGCTTATCCCTCCGTTTGCAGGTGTTGGTCTAAAAGCTTATAACAAAGCTGGTGAAGATATAACTGATACTATGTTTGCTCCAAACGGCTTTATGAAAGTTGATGCTGACTATACTGCAAAACCATACAACGAATGGAAAGCGAGTGACTGGCCAAGAACTTACCAATCTCCAAAATACAAAAATATATTTGCAGCTGGTATTGCTTTTGCTCCTCCACATATCATCTCAAAACCTATGAAAACACCAAATGGTACTGTTATAAATCCAACTCCTCCGAGAACTGGTATGCCAAGTGGTATTATGGGTAAAGCTGTAGCGCACAGTGTTTGCGACCTTGTAAAACATGGCTCAGGCGCTCATCTACATGAAGCTTCTATGGCGGAAATGGGTGCAGCTTGTGTTGCTTCTGCAGGTAAAGGTTGGCTTGATGGTCAAGCTGCCGCAATGACTGTTTATCCTGTTGTTCCAGATTTTGATAAATACCCTGGTACTGGTAGAGATACTGACTATACATTCGGTGAAATCGGTCTTGCTGGTCACTGGATAAAACATATCCTACACTATCTATTTATCTACAAAGCCAAGCTCAATCCGGGCTGGACACTAATTCCAGAATAATTTAAGGAGAATAAAATGGCAAAACCAGAAGAGTTTAACTTTGCAAAAAATGATAAATTTAATACAGCGATGATTCCAGGTAGGACTGCAAGATTTTTTAGAACTTGCAAAATCTGGCAGTTTATTAGATTTGTCATCATCAACCTAAAAATGATTGTAGTGGTAAGCAAAAGCCACTAAATCTCTCTCATCCGACGGCACCGCCGTCGGTCTTCATATCTTTTAAAAGTATCTATAATGATTAGAAATATTATCAAATATCCTGACCCCGCAATCCGTCTGATTTCGGCTAATGTTCGCTTTTTTGATGAAAATTTGCAAGCGCAAATTGGTGACATGATAGACACAATGAAAGAATATAATTTAGAAGCACTCAGTGCAATTTTGATTGGAATTCAATACAATATAATAGTTGTTAAAGAAAATAATATCTACACGCCATATATCAATGGAAGATTTATAAAACACTCTGGCAAAACAACGGCGACCGAGAGAAGCATATACTATGATGGAATAAGCGTTGATGTAGAACGGTACGAGAATGTGGCACTGGTTTATGAAGACGAAAAAGGTGAGTCCCATAGCAGAGAGCTTAGCGGTGATATGTCAAGGTTGTTTCAGCAACATTTGGACTATTGTTTTGGAAGCACATTTGTGGACCGTGTTGACAAAGAGATGAAAGAGAGAATAAACGCTCATTTAGAATTCGGTCTCGTGCAAGATAGTAGCGGTGGTGCTTGCCCCGTTGTTTTTTATCGAGACTACCTCAAAAAATGGGCAAAATATATTATGATATTTGTGTCGCTGACCTTGCCAGCTACTTTTTTTGCTTCAGCTTCAATGGTTCAAAAGATAGGTGTGCTTGATAAATATCTGCTATATACTGTTCCTTTTTTGATTTTGGGCTACTTCTTTTATGCTCAATATGAATCTCGCAAATACAAACAGTGCACTAGCTGCCAAACTGGACACACAGTTGGTATTGCTGCTGTTTTGTTTTTTTGGCTGACAGTAGTTGCTATTGCTGTTTTATGGTGTTTTGGTAAATGATGTTTCCATTGGAAACAACTTTCCAATCTCTCTGAAACAACCAATAATCTTGATTATGGTTAAGGCAATGATTAGTGGTTGTTATGGTATAATCGACCTCCAAAAAATATAAAATCTTCAGTAGAATCGTGTTCTAGCCGTTGGCGCAACGCTTTTGGTTTGACGCAGATGGTCTCTTCTGATTGTAATTTTCATTAAAATCTAAAAAGGATTGGAATTGATGTTAAAAAGAATACTAATCAGTATTGTCTTGGCGCAACCGTTGCTCTTTTCATACACTACAAATTTTGACGAGGCTGTCAATCTCGCTATCAAAAACAACCAAGAGTTGAAGGCAAAAAAGCTAGATATTGACAAAGCACGAGAGGGTGTCAAAGAGGCTAGGGCGTACAGATATGGCAAGATGGAGATAAACGAAAATGTATCCAATACAAACAATGCTGGATATGCATTTGGTATGAAGCTATCCCAGAGGCAAGCATCATTTGCTGATTTTGGGTTTGATCAGTTTCTAAGCTCGCCAGCAATGATGAAAATTGCTGGTATGACACCTGGTCCATTGACGCAAGCTGACCTCAGTAATGTTTTAGCAGTCCAACCAGACAAACTTAACCATCCAGACGCAGTAACAAACTTTGAAAGCAAAATAGTCTATGAACTCCCACTCTATACTGGCGGCAAGCTTGACAGTGCAAAAGAGATGGCAGACCTTCAAGTTCGTGCAAATGAAGCAAAATATGCAAGAGATGAAAAGATGATTGGACTGGAAGTTGTAAAAGCTTACAACGGGGCTGTCACTGCAAAAAACTTCATAAAAATCACAGAAGATTCAAAAAATATAGCCTCTGGTTTTATCAAAAAATCACAGAAACTTTATAACGAAGGGCTTATCAGGAAGTTTGAAGTTGAGCAAGCTAAAACTGCATACAAAAGCATAAATGTCAAGCTACAAGAAGCGCAAACCAAGTTCAAGCTAGCTATCGCTTATCTGCAGTTTTTGACTGGTGACAAAAATATCGATGATGTTGGTGAGATGCAACACTTTGCACCAAGCTCAGATGTCCTTGCAAATGAGCAAGAAAATGCAATTGGCAAAAGAGATGACTACGCTTATATGGACTACAATGTCAAAACAATGAGGGAAAAAATCAAGTTTGACTCTTCTGACTCAAAAGCTATGGTTGGTGCACATGTGGAATATGGTTTCAATGATGATAGCGCAAATCTTAGTTTTAACAAAGATTATTATCTACTAGCTGTTGGACTGAAATATACACTTTTTGATGGTGGTATCAATTCCGCCAAAAGACAAAAAGCGATGGTGGATTTCAAGCAGGTGGAAAATTATCAAAACTATATGAAAGAGGGTATAGCGCTTGAGGTGAAACAGCACTATGAAAATCTCAAAACAGAGAACAAAACCCTCGAAGAAAAAATGGAAGTAGCTTCCATGTCAAAAAGCGTGCTTCATGAGATAAATGAAGTGTATGACAACAACCTGAAATTTAGAACAAACATGATGTATCTGCTAATGCAGCTAGAAACAATGATAAAAGCACAAGCTGATGTGGCAATGGCACGATACAACAAGTCTATTGCTGAAGCTAGTCTGAAGCTTGCTGTTGGCGAATCATTAGCGAAATAATATCTACCGATGTCAAGGAGTAAAATTTGAAAAATTTGGAAATACGCGATGAAAATGTGGCTGGTAGATTGGCAAAGGCATTTATTAGACATCCACTAACACTGATACTTGGACTATTTATTTTGGCTGTTGGATACCTGTCGCTGGTTCTTACACCAAGAGAAGAAAATCCACAAATAAAAGTAGCCGGCGGTGCTGTTATAGTGCCGATGCCTGGTGCAAAAGCTAGTGAGATTCAAAAAGTAATTATTGAGCCACTTGAGAGAAAAATCAAAGAAATCAAGGGTGTGGAGCATGTATACTCGACGGCGCAAGACTCTGTAGGTATCGTACAGGTTCAGTATTATATTGGACAAGATAAGGGCAACTCTGACCTTAAACTGTATGACCAAGTGATGAGAAATATGGATCAGATGCCAAAAGGTGCGATGCAACCAATCATCAAAACGATGGATATTGATACGGATATTCCAGTTGCAACTGTTGCATTCTATGCAAAAGACAAATCGCTTAGCCAGACGGATGTTTATCAAAAAATCAACAAAGTAGCAAAAGATGTCAACAAAATCGAAAATGTAGCACTTGTTGATTTGAAAGGTGAGAGAAAAGAACAGTTTAACATCCTGCTAGACACGGACAAACTCAATAAATACCATGTTACTTTGGGTCAAGTTGCTATGGTGCTTGACGGTTTGACATTCAAGCTTCCAGATGTCAAGGGCGAGATGAAAGACAAACAATTTGTGATGTTTGGTCTGGATAATGTTATAGAAAATGAAAATGATGTTCAAAATATAATTGTAGATTCATACGCTGGCAAGCCAGTTCTGCTAAAAGATGTGGCAAATGTTTACAAAGGCGATGATATACAAAACAAAAAAATCGCACTTATGAGTAGCAAGGGCGAGGGCAATACTACTGAGCTGAATGAGATTTATCAAACAACAATGACGATTTCGAAGCTAAAAGGTGCAAATACAGTTGTGATAAACAACAAGATTTTTGCATATCTCGATTCAATAAAAGCTGACTTGGAAAAAAGTGGTATAGGATATATTGTTACTAGAGATGATGGTTATACTGCAAACCATGCTGTAAACGAACTTGTTTCTCACCTTTTGATTACGGTTGTTATTATTGCTATTCTTTTGGTATTTACGCTTGGATTTAGAGAGGCGATTATTGTATCCCTGACCGTTCCGATGATTTTGTCGCTTACGCTTTTTGTGGGCTATCTGCTTGGTGAAACAATAAACAGAATTACACTTTTTGCTCTTCTGTTGAGCCTTGGTCTACTTGTTGATGCAGCTATTATAGTTATTGAAAATATTCATAGGCATATGCATGACCACCACAGCAAAGACAAGGATTTGGAGACTATTTCTGTTGAGGCTACAAATGAGATAGGAAACCCGACCAACATGGCGACAATCGCGATTATTATGACATTTGTACCTATGTTCTTTGTTGGCGGTATGATGGGGCAGTTTATGCATCCACTACCTGTTTTTGTACCTATTTCACTGTTTATGTCGTTGGTTGTGGCATATATTTTCACACCATATCTAGTAAAAAAATTGCTTAAAAAGAGTCACTAATGGTAAAACAAAGCAGATTAGAAAAATTAATTTATTCAACTATTGAGACGCCCCTCAGAAGGACTGTTGTCTATCTTGTGACGCTGATGATTTTTATGGGCTCAGTAATGATGATACCTACTGAAGTTGTCAAAGCAAAGATGCTACCAGGAAAAGACTCTGATTCGTTTTCTGTCTATGTAGATTTACCAAAAGGTTCATCACAAGCACAAACCAGAGAGGTGACCACTTGTGTGGCAAATGAGCTAATCAAAGAGCCGTCAATAACAACTATCTCTACTTTCTTGGGTGAAGGTCAACCACTTGACTTCGCCGGCATGGTTAAAGGAAGTGCACTAAAAAACTCAGAAAACAAAGCTGAGATGATGATAAATATCAAGCGAAAAGAGGAGCGAGATATTATGAGCTACAACCTAGTTCATAAAATCAGACCAAATGTCCAAGCAAAATGCTCAAAAAATGGTGCAAATATCAAATTTATAGAGCTTCCAGCAGGACCACCAGTACTCGCCTCTCTTGTTACTGAGATTTATGGCGGTAATAGCTATGAAAGCAGATTGAACTTTGCAAACGAAATAGCAAAAGTACTTGCAAAGCAAAAAAAACTTGTAGATGTGGATGTTTTGGCTGATAGGCTTATTAGTAGATATGCACTAGAAATCAACAACAACAAGGTGATTGAGAGCGGTATCGGTCTCGACCAAGTAAAAAAAGTATTGTATCTAGCATTTGAAGGTACAGATATTGGTGTAGTCAATAAAAACAATGTAGAAAATCAAATCTCACTTTTTGTCAGACTTGATGACAGTAGGTTGTTGGATAGTAGTGATGAAAATAGCATCATGAAAAAACTCTCAGAGTTGAAATTGATAAATCCAAATGGAATGACAATACCTTTGAGCAGTTTTGTAACTATCAAAAAAACTTCTCAAGACCCAGCGGTCGTTTCAAAAGATATGTCTAATATGATAAATGTTGTCGCTGAGACTGATATGGAGAGCCAAATCTATCCACTACTTGATGCCAGAAAAGAGATGCTGACTAGTATGCAAGATAAATATGAGGTTAATGCTACAAATATGCTCAACCTGCAGTTTAAAGATAAAAAAACTGGTGAGATATTCAAGCTGAATTGGGACGGCGAGTTGAAGGTGACAATAGATACATTTATCGACCTTGGTGGTGCGTTTATTGGAGCTTTGGTCTTGATATTCTTCTTGATGGTTGTCTATTATAAAAACTTCGCACTTGCTGGCGGCATTGTATTGGCGAGTTTCTTGTCTTTGATTGGTGTTATATTTGGACACTTTGTTATGAATTTGCTTACTCCAGATACATTTTATTTGACTGCAACATCACTGATTGGATATATAGGTTTGATTGGTATCAACTCTAGGAATTCACTTCTTATTATTGACTTCTCAAAACAACTGATAGACCAGCAGGGTATGGAGCCAAAAAGAGCGATTGCAGTAGCTACAAAAACAAGAGCCAAACCAATTCTATTGACAGTGTTAGCTATCGTTTTTGCCAGCTCTTTACTTGCTAGAGATGCTGTATTTGGAGGATTGGGTGTTGCGCTTATAGGCGGTACACTAGCTGCATATGTTGTTTCACTATTTTTTGTGCCAGCAATAATCACTAGGGCATTAGAAAATATATACAAAAATAAAGACAAAGAAGACGAATAGAATTCTGTAAAATTTACAGTAGCTAAGTTATAATCAAATAAAAAAGAAGGATTTATATGGCATCGATTAGTATGGGTGATTTGAAAAAAGGTTTGAGAATAGAGCTCGAGGGTATTCCGTATAGAATTACTGAGTATCAACATGTCAAACCAGGTAAAGGTGCTGCGTTTGTACGAGCGAAAATCAAATCTCTTATGGATGGCAGAGTTTTGGAAAAAACTTTCCATGCAGGTGACAAGGCTGATGAGCCAAACCTAGAACAAAGAGTGATGAACTACTCATACCAAGATGAAGATTATATGCACTTTATCGACCAAGAGAGTTGCGATATGCACTCTCTAACATTCGATCAAGTAGGTGAAGCATCGGATTATATTATCGATGGCACTGAAGTTGAAGTACTTTTCCACAATGGCAAAGCTATTACTGTTGATGTTCCTCAAATCGTAGAACTTGTAGTAGTGGAGACTCCACCAAACTTCAAAGGCGACACATCAAGTGGCTCAAGAAAGCCAGCAAAACTAGAAACAGGTCTGACGGTACAGGTGCCATACCATGTGCTAGAAGGTGACAAAGTCAGAGTTGATAGTCGAACTGGCGAATACTTAGATAAAGTCAAATAATCTCCTCAATC
>CAZNYV010000046.1:0-14200 GCA_964577355.1 uncultured Campylobacteraceae bacterium | reverse complement strand
AACAAATTTACCACTATCTATCGACAAAATACATTTACAACTTTAATTATATAATTCAAAATTGATTGCTACACATTGATTGACAATTTTGGTGAATACTTTGGAAAATATATTTTTTATTCTTTTTTTACTAATCACAGGCTATGGACTTAAGTTTGCGAAGTTTCCAGACAACTTTGCACACAATCTCAATTTGTTTGTTATTTATGTTTCATTACCAGCTACAATTTTGATTCAAATACCAAAAATCAAGTTTGATAGTTCTTTTTTACTTCCGCTTCTAACACCGTGGATTATTCTTGCGCTTTCAGTTGTTTTCATATTGGTTTTCGGTAAAAATCTAACCAGAAATACAAGAGCTGCACTGCTACTGCTAATTCCTCTTGGCAATACATCTTTTTTTGGATTTCCAATAGTAGAATCAGTACTAGGTCACGAGAGCTTGCCTTATGCCATCATATATGATCAATTGGGGAGTTTTTTGATTTTGGCAACCTATGGAACATTTATTATTGCTTACTTCCAAGTCGGAAGCATTGGCGTAAAACAAATTCTTGCAAAAGTACTTTCATTTCCACCTTTTATATTTTTACTGTTAGCTTTCATTTTTGGTGAGAGCCCAAAGAGTGCTCAGCCCTACCTAAAGATGCTATCCCAAACCCTTACACCACTCGCAATCATAAGCGTAGGATTCTCGATGAGACTCAGACTTGGTGATGACAAAATGATTTTTGCAAAAGCGATAACCCTCAAACTAATAATCGTCCCGCTACTAGTTTTGATTGTATTTAGAATTTTTGAGCTCAATAACTTGTCGGCCAATGTCACTTTTTTAGAAAGCGCCATGCCAACCATGATAACAGCTGGCGCACTAGCAGTTAGTGCGGGATTTGCACCTAGACTCAGCTCCGCTCTTGTTGGATATGGAATTATAATATCATTAATAACTATTCCAATTTTAAATATTCTTTATAAATATTAGCTCTCCGGTTGGCATATAAAATGCAAATTTTCATATAATGAAAACTCAGAAATATAAAAAATAAGGAAATAATTATGAGAATAGCCGTACCCGTATGGGATGAGAGTTTGAAGATATTTAAAAATGCTGGACACACACCTTTTTTTGCAATATTTGACCAAAGTGGTGCTGGCATGTTCAAAAGCTACAATCTGGTCGAACTAAGAGCAAATCCGAGAGTAAAAGACGACCATGAACATGAGTGTGAAAGCGAAAAAACTGGCAAATGTGACCACCAAGGTGCAACTGAGGCTGAAAAATTAGCTCACAAAGAAGAGCATAGAGTGATGGGTGAGATTTTAGGTGATTGCAAATATCTTGTAGCAGATAAATGTTGCAAAAATACAAAGCTGATTATGAATGACGCTGGAGTAGATGTAGTTGCCATACATGGCGAAGAGTTTGCCAAAAATGCAATTATGAAAGCAAAGCTATAAAAATAAAACGAGGCTCTGACACATCAGGCCTCTTCAAACTTCTCTGCACGATATGTATAAATATCCAACTTACCAGTTTTGTAAAACTCGCCATCCAAACCAGCTTTTTTACATAGAAGAGCTAAAAACTGCTCTTTTTGTGGAATTTCAGCCCAAACCGAAGGTAGGAATGTTGCTTGTTTATCTTCATATTTGACTATCAACCCATCAACATTTGGTGTTATTTTTGACATTAACTCGTCAACGCCAGTGTAGTGTAATCTAGCTGGTTCACTCAATACTGACAACTCTAGTTTTACATTTGACAACTCTTCTTTTTTTAGTGGGGCAAATCTAGGATCATTGAAAGCGCTTGATATTGAATTTGCCACAATATCCTCACATAGAGCCCTGTGTGCTATAAGCGAGCCGATACAGCCCCTTAGTGAGTTATCTGGTCTATTTTTTATGGTTACAAACACGGCGCCATTATTCTTAAAGCTAGATGGCAAATGCTCCATATTCGGCAAATCTTTATCTAACAACTCACTTTCTATTGCGCCCCTTGCTAACCTTATAGCAACTAACGCTTCATTTTCAGTCATTCTTACTCCTCATAAAACATATAGCTAGCATATCCAACCACCCTCGCTTTATCACCAGCAGTATCTCCACTGGTTCTATAATCAAGCAACACGGACTTTAAGCCATGCTCTTTAGCATACTTGACAGCCGCTTTTATGCCTATTTTTCCACATGCCTCACCTGCTTCAAGTTCATCCAAATTTAGTTGAAGCACGCCATCGTTGCAATGCTGATCTATAGCCATAGCACTATCATAGTCGTAGAAGTGACTCAAATCAGAGCTGATCACTATGATGCTATTTTTTTCAAGCATAAAATACTCAAATATGACACTTAGGTGATTATAATCGCTTTTCCCATAAACTATTGGAACAATATCAAAATCTTCCAAACTCATTTGTAGAAATGGAAGCTGCGTCTCAAGTGAGTGTTCATCTTTGTGTGGTTGGTCATGCTTAAACACTGGGAATGTATTTGCAAAATGTCTCAAAAAATGGTGAATCTTCTCCTGATTGACAACTACGCTTCCAAGAGGCGTGTCAAAACAGTCGCTAAAAGGCAAGGCAAAGCCCTCAAACCCCACTCTGTGTGAGGGACCAACCAACACAACTGTATAATGTTCTTTTGGCAATGATTCTAGCTGCTTGTAAGCACTAGCAGCTGTTGTACCAGAATATACAAAACCAGCATGAGGGGCAATCAATATTTGCGCCCTACCACCATGAAGCTTTGCACCACGCAAATATCCATCAACCAATGACTCCAGTTCAGACTTGTCCGACGGATAAAAACTACCACTAACAGCTGGCAACCTAATACTCACACAAAACTCCAAAAAATCGTATAAAATAGTGTAAGTCTCAGTTTATTACGAAATACATAAAAAATTTGTGGTACAATTCACACCGTCCTAAATAGGACTATTTTTATCCCGATACTTTAAGGAGTAACAAAATGGGACTTTATAATAGAGATTACGGCAATAACACGACTTCTCAGAATCAGCCACAAAGAGGCTTTTTTGGCAATTCGCAAGAAACCGTAAATGATAGCTATGAAGAGAGCTATGTCATTGAAGATATAAACGAATTTGTCAAAACTACTTACAAATATTTTGCGGCTAGCCTGCTGGCTGGTGCAACTGGTGCATATGTGGGCGTGAGCAATGCCGCACTACTCTCGGGGGGAATCTTCTGGGTACTTGTTATCGCAGAGTTTGCACTTATTTTCGGTATTCAGTTTGTCAGAAACAAGCCTGGCATCAACATGGTTGCACTATTTGCGTTTACATTTATCACAGGACTTACACTAACTCCACTGCTAGCTAGAACTTTGGGTATGTCAGGTGGCGGTGCAATTATCGGCAATGCATTCTTGATGACATCAGTTGCCTTCGGTGCTCTAAGCTACTTTGCCATGAACACAACAAAAGACTTTCTGTCTATGGGCAAGATTCTTTTTATAGCACTAATAATCATGATAGTTGGTGGTATCGTCAATATATTTTTGCACAGCCCGATTTTACAAGTGGTATTGGCTGGTGCTGGAGCTATATTGTTTAGCTTTTTTATCCTATTTGATACTCAAAATATCATTAGAGGTGGATACGACTCACCAGTTACGGCTTCACTTGCGCTTTATATTGACTTCTTAAACTTATTTACTTCACTCCTACAGATACTAGGTATCTTTGGCTCAAACGACGACTAAATTGACATCTGGTGAGCTTCGGCTCATCGATGCCAATCTCAACCGTCTCAGAGAAGGTATTCGGGTGGTTGAGGATATTTGTAGATTTGTACTAGACGACCCAAAACTCACAACAACCCTCAAAAATCTGAGACATAGCGCAAAATCCTCCTTATTACTAGAGGCATTAGCAACGCGAGACATCATAAACGACTGCTCAAGAGCAACAACCAAAAGCGAGTCATCCAGAAGCAATTTGCAAGCCGTCTTGATAGCAAATTTCAAAAGAGCCGAGGAATCATCACGGGTACTTGAAGAGCTTTTGAAGATTTACAGCACAAGCGAAGCAGAACAATTTAAACAGATAAGATACTCTCTTTATAATCTTGAAAAAATAGTTTTGACATCTATGGCTGAGTCACAAATTGCGTAGCCCATTTGGTCTATTTCTGATATTTTTTATATTTTCATCACTATCTAATGCCAGCACCAAAACACCGACTAAATTAGACTACTGGGTGCTTTTTAGCGGTGGCGATGCCAGACCCATGCAGATGATTGTTGACGGCTTTAATCAGACTCATCCAAATATACAAGTCAAGATGAAAGTTATCAAGTGGGCAGAATACTACAAGACATTAAACGACTCTATGGAAGCCAAAAATCCTCCGGATGTCGCAATAATCCATGCTTCACTAGTCAAAGAATACGCTGCCTCTGACTCAATAACCAATCTGACAGATTACAATAGCAACTGGAGCGTTTATCAAAAAAATCTATCTGAAATTATCAAATACAACAACTCATACTACGCCGTGCCACTCGATCTGCATCCTTTGGTACTTTTTTACAACAAAAAACTCCTACGACAAGCAGGTCTTCTAGGCAAGGACGAAAATCCAATAATTAAAGCTGGCACCGCTGGTTTCATTGATTTTTTCAAAACTCTCAAACAAAATCTACCAACCGACACCAAAACGCTTTCGACTGCAAATCTCGATATCTACCCGCTCTGGATATGGTATAGTCTATATTCTCAGCAAAACGACAACGGAGGATACATTGTTGGCAAAAAAGCCAAGTTTAACAACAAACAGGGCCGAAGGGCTTTGGAAGTCTTGAGAGGGCTTAGAGATAGCGGAGTCTGGAGCGAGCCTGTTCATGATGAAAAGGGTTATAATTTATTCAAATACGGCAACTCTGCTACTATGATTTCAGGCGTATGGTCAACATGGAACTTTGAGCAAAACAAGGAGCTTGATTTTGGTGTGTGCCAATTCCCAGCTATTTTTGATAAGCATGCTGTAGTTGTTGACTCGCATACAATGGTTATACCAAAACAGGCAAGCGATGAAAAAACAAAAGCCGCAGTAGAGTTTATCAATTGGGTTTCAGCAAATTCTGTGCAATGGGCACTGGCTGGACATGTACCTGCAAACAACATTGTCACAAACTCCAAAAATTTTAGAGAGATGCCAAATAGATTGGAGTATCTCAAAGCGGCGCAATCTGGCGTCTTTTATCCAGAAAATAGTCGACTTGATGAGTGCAATCAAGCTATGAAAAGGATATTGGTAGATTTTATAAAAAACAAACGCTCAGTTGACGAGACACTAAGCAGAGCTGAGACAGAGATAAACAGAATACTTAAGGACTCTAGTAAGTGATCGCAGAAAATACACTGACGAAGTCCATCTCGTTTCAACTGCTCAAAAAAGTATTTGCAATCTATTTTTCCATGACTATTATCATAACGGCTATTCAGATTTTTATAGAGTATCAGGAAACAAAAAGCATTATCCAAAAAGACTTAGCCGCGCTAGAGACGACATTCGCAGCACCACTAAAAGAAGCGATTTGGGATATTGACAATACACAGATAAATAGTATTGCCACCTCTATTTACAACTTGTCATTTGTAAAAGAACTTCTCATCACAGATATAAACGGAAATATCATTATTAATAACAAAAAAAATGAAGCAAAGAATACTTTTTCTCACCAGTTCAATATTTTCAAGGAGTATGACGGCAAAAAAACGCTACTCGCAAAAGTCACCATATCTTCAGACCAAGACGCAGTTATGGATGTTGTCAAAACAGGAGTTTATCTTCTAGTTATTAGTGCGGTTGTCAAAAGTCTTCTGCTTTGGCTGTTATTTTTGTGGGCATTTAAAAGATATTTAGCCAAACCACTAGAAAGCATCACAAGTCAAATTGAGATGATGGATTTTGAGAATATAGGTAAACAAAAACTCTTTGTTAAAACCAAAAAAGACAATGAGCTGGATATTTTACAAATCAGCTTTAACGCCATGATGGCAAAGCTAGAAGATCAAAAAAACATTATCTCCAAGACCGAACAGGAGTATGTTGGCAGGCTAGAACAAGTCGTAAAAGAGAGAACGGCTGAGCTTGAAAAGACAATTGTAGAACTTCAGCACAAAGAAAATATGCTCATCATCCAATCGAGATTTACAGCTATGGGTGAGATGATTGCAAATATCGCTCATCAATGGAGGCAGCCACTAAACATCATCAAAGGCTCTATCTCACTTCTAGCTTTTCAAAAAAGAAATGGCAACCTAAAAGATGAGCTTTTTGCCTCGGAGACAACAAATGTCATCAGGCAAATTGACTATCTTTCACAGACCATTGACGACCTAAGGAATTTCTATAGAGACAATGAGGACGATGACTTCACACTCTCAAATGCAATCCAAAAATCACTAGACCTGGTGTCATCATCACTCAAAAACAACAATATAGAGTATGATTTCAGGGGTGACTACGACACAGTGCTAGCTGGTTCAGAGGGCAAGCTGATACAGGTTTTTGTAAATATTCTAAACAATGCAAAAGATGCAATACTGCTATCCAAAACAACAGGTGCAATAATCATAGAGACGCTTTTGGATAAAGGTTTTGTAGTTGTAGAAATCATTGATAGCGGTGGAGGCATCAACGACAGCGTAATCGACTCTGTTTTCGAGCCTTATTTCACTACAAAACACAAGTCACAAGGGACAGGTCTTGGACTATATATGTCAAAGCAAATAGTAGAAAAAAACTTTCAAGGCAAGATGAGCGTATCAAACAAAAAATTTAGCTACAATGAGAAAAAATATTTTGGGGCTTGCTTCAAAATCGAGATAAAAGGCACATAACTTTGCGGGGAAACAGCATGCAATATATATATAAAATACTACTCTTGACAGTTGCAACAAGCCAGCTTTTTGCGGATGATTTTTACCTTGACCAAGAAAAAAGGAAAAACCCAGCTGTATTTGAAGCAAGACCAGAAAACCTCACAAAAGAACAGCTCGTCTACAGAACCAAAACAGATGAAAAAGGTCTCTCACAATATGCTAAAAAAATTTCAACCCTAAAGGGTGAGCTCAGAACTCTTCAATCAAAAGTAGCAAGTATCACCAGCGAAAACAAAAAGCTAAAAGACGACAGGGACACATATATAGAAAAAATCGAAAAGCTATCACTTAGACTAGAGGAGCTAGAAAACATCTTGACTGTCGAGCCAAATGAAGAAAAAGATATTCATGCAGCATACAAGAGGCTGCAACAAGAGTATAAGCGACTAGAACTGTCAAGCTCACTAAAAGGTGATGGTGGTTACAAAATGTTACAAATAGAAAAAGAAAATGCATTATTAAAAAAACAGTTAAATGCAATTTTGAGAGAAATAAACAGAACTCCCGAGCCTAGAGCCTTTGTCGGAAATGTAGGCGTCGTCGAATAATTATAAATTCTTATACTCATCACAAAAACTATATAAAAAAAATTTAAAACCACTTCCAAACAGCCGATGTTGTTATGACAAATCTGTTACAATGGTCACACTAAGGTTACGGGTTACGAAAATTTCAAAACGGAGGAAAAGTATGCAGAATGCAAAGTTTTTTGCAAAAATCATATTGTTAGCTGGTTTTGCCGTATCATCTTTTGCCGCTAGCGGTAAAGACTTGGCAAACAAACTACATTTGAGTGCTGGTGACAAAGCCATGAAACAATGGGAGAGAATGTTCTCAAACCCAGCAAAACTAGCTGAAATTGGTGCTGATAAACTATCAGGTGGCGACCAATCGGCACTAAAAGCTTATCTAATGGACAATGCGGCGGATAGCGATCACCCAGCAGCAGCTGGAAAATAAACAAAGGGAGTTGTTAAAAATGAGAAAAATCACACTATTGTCAGCTATCGCAGCTATCGCTTGTGTTTCAGCTTTTGCTGAGGCAGATGTAGATGCTAGATTCAAGGCTATGGAAGACAGACTAAACAAAATCGAAAAAGAAAATGCAGACCTAAAAGTAGCAGTAAGTGGTATGCAAGGTGATGAACTAGGCGCTAGAATGAACGAAGTTGAGAAACTAGCATTCTCAAACAAAGTCATTTGGGGTATTGGTATGAAAAATATGGACAACTACCTGTCAGGTAAATATGCTGACGGTACAAAATATTTCAATCCAAATGTTTTGTCAACAAAACTAATGCTAAATATGGATAGCCAAATCACAAAAGATATGAAATTTACTGGTAGATTGTCTATGTACAAAAACTGGGCTGACAATACAAACACATCAGCTGGCGACCCGATGGATGGTAGAAGAGCTGCTGGTTCTCAAGTGTTCGTAGAGAGAGCTTATGTGGATTGGACTGCCATCAAAGGTGATGTGCCTGTCACATTTACGATAGGTAGACAACCGAGCTCTGACGGCCCTTCTCACCAATTCGCTGACAACACAGTACGAAAATCAACATATTCTGCTCTAGCATTTGACGGCGATGCTGACGGAGTTGTCACGACTATCGACTTGGAGAAAGTAACTGGCATGGCAAATGCTGCTGTTAGATTTGCATACGGAAAAGGTCTGCAAGCTCAAGCATGTACAGGTCTTGGATGCAATGCAACTGGCGGAAGTACAAGCAAAGATACGACAATGTACGGTATGTTTATCGATGGTTCTATCCCTCATGTAGATGGCTCACTTGTCCAAATCGGTGTTGTAAAAGCTAATGACATTTACAATCCACAAGGTTGGACTGGTAGTGGACATGCAGCAAGTCCTACAGATTTAGCTGCAATAGCTGCTGGCACAGATACACTGACAATGACTGGCACAAAAAGTGGTGGTTCAGCTACACTCCTCGGTGCAATGGTTGAGCTGACAAATGTAAAAGATACAGGTCTTGACGCATTTGTACATTATGGTGTCAGCAAAAGTGATCCAACTACTGGTGTGACTGGTATTTATGGTGCTCAAGTTGATGGTACTGGTAATGCTTACTGGGCTGGTGTGAGATATGACCTATCCAAAATATCTGCTGGTCTTGGTAAATTCGGCTACGAATACAACCACGGTAGCAAAAACTGGATCAACTTCACACAAGGCTCTTATGACATCACTAACAAGCTCGCCACTCGTGGTTCTGTACATGATGTTTACTACATCCAACCAATCAACAAATTCGCGTATTTCAAAATCGGATATGAGAATGTACAGTATGACTACACAGGCTCAGGTATGTTCTGGGGCACTCCTGTAGATACAAAATCTGCAATGGCATCAGGAATGGGCAGTCTGGCTTTAAAAGAGCTTCAAAACCTATATTTCCAATTCAATCTCCAATACTAATTACAAACGGTATAAGTTCCGCCTTCGGGCGGTCTTTTTGCGAGTGGACTCATTTTTTAGCCCATTCACAAAAAGATGAGGTGTGTGCTTCTTTAATTTTATCAGAGGAATCTGTTCATGGCAAGTAGTTTAAAACAAAAAATCACTTTGATGGCTGCACCAGGTATGGTAGCTGTCATTATCTCCACTGCAATATCATGGTACTCGTTCGCAAAAGCGAAGACTGAGTTCGAAAACATACAAACATACTCAATAGCGATGCTAGACCTAGCAAAAAGTGTGGACTCAAACATAGCAAAAATGCAATACCAAGCAATGTCCTCTGCTGCGGCTGGTTCTGAGTCAAAGGCAAAAGATTTCGCCGATAAAGTCAATGCAGATGTAGCCAAAATGCAAGCTGCAGTCAAAGGCAAAGAGAACGAAAAAAACATCACAGAGATGCTTGACAAAATCACCACAAGAGTTGCGACACTAGAAAAACTATCAAATGGACTAGCTGGCTCATTCAAATCAACCAACAAAGACGATATTTTGGACGCTGTTGACGGATACGAAGCTATCGCCAACAAAGCCTCAAAAGAACTAGCGCAATTTGTAGGAATGATAAAAACAGAGCTTGATGCTCATATCGATAGTTTCCAAAGTGACTTGAAATTCAAACTTGTCATTCTCATCATAAATCTACTTGGCTCATTACTCGTTATCGTCGTGGGTAGTATGGCTATTGGTAGGAAAATAAATCAAGAAGTGCACAGCGTAAAACATGCCATCACTGGTGTAGCCAAAAATAATGACTTCACAAAAAGACCAGCAATTGAGGGTAGCGAAGAGATAGCACAGATATTGGTATCGTTTGACAAAATGCTTGACAATCTCGACCATACAATCTCTGAAGCAAAAATGGTTTCAAACGAAAACAGCTCAGTATCAACAGAACTATCAGCTGTAGCTAGAGCGATAGACGGAAGAGTGAGCAATACAAACGACATAATAGAAGCTACTGTAGACAAAATTCACAACATACAAGGGATAGCCGACACTACTAGCTCAAATGTATCAAGCACTTCAAAAGCTATCGAAGAAGCATCACACAGACTATCAAATGCAAGCGATAAAATAGTCAAAATGGCTAGTCAAATCAGAATCGCAAGTGATACAGAAGCAGAGCTTTCCAGTAGATTTGAAACGCTATCAGGAAATACAGTTCAAATCAAACAGGTCCTAGAAGTCATAGGCGACATTGCAGACCAGACAAATCTACTTGCACTCAACGCAGCCATCGAGGCGGCTAGAGCTGGTGAACATGGACGAGGTTTTGCTGTTGTTGCGGATGAAGTACGAAAACTAGCTGAGAGAACTCAAAAATCACTAACAGAAATCAACTCTGTCATCCAGATGGTTGTTCAGTCCGTCGATGAAGCTTCTGTAGAGATGCAAAAAAGCTCAAAACACATCGAAGATGTTTCACTTGTATCCGAAGATGTTCAAAATGTTATCTTGACAGCTGTTAGCAGTATGAAAAATGCCGAAAGAACAATCATCGAAGTAAGCAAAGATGCAGTAAAAATCAAGTCAGAAGCTGAGATTGTAGCGCGTGATTCAAACCAAATCAAAGAAATATCAGCGACAAATGCTAGAAGTGTCGAAGAGATAAGCTCTAGCAGCGACCACCTAAACTCTCTAGCAGAAAATCTAGCCAATAAACTAAACCAATTCAGAACCACAAAATAAATCTCAAAGTTTCCCGTACAAAAGCGGGAAACTCCTACAACCAACCATTTCACACCCCTTTTTATCGTTGATTTGTTATGATTTGCCTAATTTGCAAAAAAGGTTAAATAGTGGAAATAATTCCTGGACTAGCTGGTGTTCCAGTTGCACATTCAGAGATAAGTGATATCGACGGTGACAAAGGCATATTGGAATATCGAGGCTACGATATAAACAATCTAGTCGACAACTCCTCTTTTCTGGAAACAACATATCTACTCATCTATGGCAGACTCCCAAATATGTTTTAACTTTCCCGCTTCGACAATGCGATTGTCAAGAGACAAAAACTCAAATTTCGTATTGTAGATTGCATGAAAAATCTCCCCGAGAGCTCACATCCAATGTGTGTATTGCAGTCAATGACGGCACTTCTAAGTGCTTTTTATCAAGGTGATAATCTAGATGAGAAAAGCGAATTTGATACTATCACTAGACTAATAGCCAAAATTCCTGTTATCGTAGCCAACTGGGCTAGAATGCGAAAAGGTGACGACCCAATACAAGCAAGCGACGAGCTCACATTTGCGGAAAACTTCCTATACATGCTGACAGGAAAACTGCCTGATTCGGAAACAGCTGAAATCTTTGATAAATGTTTGATACTACATGCTGAACACACAATGAATGCTTCGACTTTTGCTACAATGGTTGTTGCTTCCACTCTAGCAGACCCGTACAAAGCTATATCGTCAGCGATTGGTTCACTCTCAGGTGCACTTCACGGTGGCGCTAACGAAGAGGTCATCAAAATGCTAAAAGAGATAGGCGAGCCTTCCCGTGCCAAAGCATATGTAGATGCAAAACTAGATGCCAAAGAGCGTATCATGGGATTTGGACACAGAGTCTATCGAACTTATGACCCAAGGGCACTCAAGTTAGAACAACTACTCAAACGACTTGCAGAGATAAAAGGTGCAACCAAGCTCTATGAAATAGCAAAAGAGATTGAGATTCACACCACAGACAGATTAGCTCAGAGGGGAATCTATCCAAATGTGGATTTTTATAGTGGCTGCATCTACGAATTACTAGGCATTTCGACTGATTTTTATACTCCTATTTTTGCAATATCAAGAACAGCTGGCTGGCTGGCACATTGGAGAGAGTATAGAGGTGAGAACAAGCTATTCCGTCCGACCCAAATATACACTGGATCACACAAACAAAACTACATACCGATAAGTGAGAGATGATATGAGCTATATCAATAAAACGCCCTCCCCTTGCTATATTTGCGAAGAGGCTTTGCTAGAGAAAAATCTAAAAACACTAGACAGAGTCCAAAAAGAGGCTGATGTCAAAATATTATTGGCACTCAAAGGGTTTTGTTTCCCTGCTACTTTTCATCTCATCAAGCAATATCTGCACGGCGTATGTGCAAGCGGTCTACATGAAGCACTCCTAGGCTCGTATGAGTTTGGGCGAGAGGTACACACATACTCACCAGCATACAAAGATAGCGAGATAGACACCATAGCCAAGGTCTCTCACCATCTACTATTTAATTCGTTTGCACAATTAGAAAAATACAAAGAACGAATAAAAAGTGTCAATCCGTCAATATCAATCGGGCTCAGAATCAATCCAGAATGTTCCACCGCTCCAGTCGAACTATACAACCCATGCGCACCGTTTAGTCGATTTGGAATCACAAAAGCTTCCTTTGAGGCTGACAAACTAGACGGTGTCGAAGGTCTGCATTTTCACGCTCTATGCGAGCAAAATGTCGATGCATTTGAAGCTGTTTTGGATGCATTTGAGGAGAATTTCGGCGAGTACATATCACAGATGAAATGGATCAACTTTGGTGGCGGGCACCATATCACGAGAGTTGATTATGATGTGGATAGACTTATCGAGGTACTCAAATCATTCAAATCTCGCTATCCAAACCTAAAATCAGTTTATCTCGAACCAGGAGAAGCAGTTGGCTGGCAAACTGGTCCACTCGTAGCGACAGTCCTAGACATCATGCACAACGGCATGGATATAGCCATCCTAGACACATCCGCAGAGGCACATATGCCAGACACTCTAGCAATGCCTTATCGTGCTATGGTAAGGGGAAGCGCGGAAGCTGGAGTCAAAAAATATACATACCGTTTTGGTGGCAACACTTGTCTTTCGGGTGACATCATTGGTGAATACAGTTTTGACGAACCGCTACAAATCGGTGACAGGGTGATTTTTGAAGACCAGTGCCACTATACATTTGTCAAAAACACAACATTTAATGGCATCAACCTACCCTCTCTGGCAGTCGTTAGACTTGATGGCAAACTAGATGTTGTCCGTTCTTTTGGGTATGAAGATTATCGAAATAGACTATGAAAGAGTAAAAATGACCAACGAAACAATCAAACTACTACAAAATGCTGGAGAGCTGCAAATCATCGATACGCCTCTGGATATTGAGCTTGAGATTCCTCATATCGCATACTTTGAGATGAAAAAAGAGGGTGGTGGCAAGGCTTTGCTATTTACTAACCCGATTTGCAAAAAGAGTGGCAAAAAATACGAGACACCAATACTAATAAACATCTTCGGCTCTCACAAGAGATGCGAGCTGATTTTTGGTGTGGACACCGATGTGATAGCTGGCAAAATAGAGATGTTGATGCATTACAAACCACCAAAAGGACTAATCGCAAAGCTCAAATCGTTAGTGGAATTATCTAGTCTCAGAGCTGTTTTTCCATCACGCAAGACATACAAGGATGCACCTTGTCAACAAGTCGTCCACAAAGGCAGTATCGACCCGATGCAAATAATGCCGATTCTGACCACTTGGAAGTTTGATGGTGGACCTTTTATCACGATGGGACAAGTATTCACCGAGACGCTTGATGGCAAAAAACAAAATGTCGGGATGTATAGACTTCAAGTCTATGAAAACGGCAAACTAGGGCTTCACTGGCAGATACACAAAGACTCCAACCACTTCTTCCATGAGTACAAAAAAGCTGGACGCAAAATGCCAGTCTCAATAGCCCTAGGTGGCGACCCGCTCTACACTTGGTGCGCGACCGCACCGCTACCTATCGGGATGATTGAGATGATGCTAT
>CAZNYV010000045.1:0-14621 GCA_964577355.1 uncultured Campylobacteraceae bacterium | reverse complement strand
TTTCGGTTACATGGAATACGGATGGTTCAAATCGATGCAATCCCTCCTTTGAACCATCCGTATTCCATGTAACCGAAACTATTTTGTCTTCGTGGTCAAGCGCATAAAAGAACTCCAAAGCTCCAATATCCATGCTATTTTTGGAGAACCACTTTACAATCTCTTCGATAGAGCGCAAAATCTCTACAATACCAACTGCCAAAATCGCTGCCGAGCTATGCCAAGATGAGTTTGAGATGTCGTTTTTGTTGATAATTGAGAAAAATAGCTCATACAGCTCTTTTGAGTTTTGCCATTTGATGATATTGATACTCTCGCCCCAAGCAGTACCGATTTCATGTATATCGTTTATTCGTTTCGACTTATCAGCTAGATATTTGACATTTTTGCTCAGCGTTCCTTTGAAGTCGTATATCAAGAGTCCATGCCCACGAGTCAACCTATCTTCGATGTTTGGTAGAATAAATCCAGTCGTCTTGCCGCTTCCTGTCTCACCGATACAAATAGCGTGCGAAAAGCCGTCTTTGACAATCGGTCTAATTCCATTTGAATCCATCTGTGAATCTTTAAAAAAACCTATAGACATCCTGAGCAGTTCCTTGAACAATATTTGCAGTATTTTAGCGTAACAAGATTCAACCAAAACAGATTACAATCCGCATATCCAACAGCACCAAAAAGCGAGTCTAGTTGCAAATCAAATCAGCTCTCCATCTGGCAAAAGCCAAAATCTCACATATCAGCGATATTCCGCACAAAGAGGCAATGATACTTCTATCGCATGCCACAGGTTTGTCGCAAACCCAACTATTTACCAGAGAAAATGATGAGATTGATTGTGGTGTATTTTTCGAGCTTATCACTAGACGCGCCAACTATGAACCAGTAGAATATATCACTGGCAAAGCGAATTTCTATTCACTAGAGTTTATCGTCTCACCTGATTGTCTCATCCCACGACCTGAAACAGAACTGCTCATAGATATGGTGCGTGCGGAGGTTGGGGGGAAAGATGCTTGCGTAATAGCGGATGTATGCACAGGAAGCGGAGCAATAGCTGTAACATTGGCAAAAGAACTGTCTGGTGCGAGACTATTTGCAAGCGACATTTCAACCTCAGCCCTAGAAGTAGCCAAAAAAAACGCTGCGAAACACGGTGTGCACGATAGAATCACATTTGCAAATGTGGATTTGCTAGATGGATTGTCAGCATGTGACATCATAGTCTCAAACCCACCATATATCGCCGATAATTTTGCTCTTCCAAATCCAGTAAAGTTCGAACCAAGCCTTGCACTTTTCAGTGGAATTGATGGCGCTGATATATTGAGACGACTTATCACTCAATTCGACAAACACGCGACAAAAGTACTATTTTGTGAATTTGGCTATGACCAAAGGGATATTGTGCAAAACTTTTGTCAAAATTTCTCTTTTTCGACACTCCAGTTCTACAAAGACTATGCAGGACTAGATAGGGGATTTGTAATCAGAAAATAACATTTCAAGGAATCAAAATAATGAAAAAACTTTTCACGGCTTACTATATTTTTATACTTTGCTCAGCAGCTTCGGTGATATTTCTACTAGGCTCTTTTGTTGCACCAACAGTATTTCACACAGAAAAGATACTTGGGGTTGCGCTTCTTTCGCACTATGACGCTGGGCTCTTAATGAGTCAGATTTTTGTCAAATCAAACTATATTCTGCTCGTAACCATGCTAACTATTATATTTTACGATGGAATGAGAATCTGGAAAAGAAGAAGCAATACACTAATCTCAACACTAGCAAGCGTAAGCGTACTGACACTGGGGATTCATATATTTTTCCTAACACCAAAAATTTTAGAATTCCAAGCAGCTGGAGAATTTGCTACCAAATCTGATTCATTTGCCACGCTTCATTCGCTGAGCGAATCAAATTTCAAACTTGCGCTATTTTGCATCATCTCTCTAGCGCTTATGAGGCTAACATCGAGCCTAAAAGACAACTGTTGCGGCGATGAAGAGACCAAGGATACACATAAATGATAAAAATCCGTAACCTCCAAAAAAGCTTTGGCACCAAGCAGGTTCTAAAAGGCGTCAACCTAGACATCAAAGAAGGACTTACAACCGTAATTTTTGGACTCTCCGGTGGTGGAAAATCCACTATTATAAAGCATATCGTGGGGCTACTCAAAGCGGACGCGGGGTCAATAGATTTTAATGGTGTCGACATTGCAAAACTAGACGACAAAGAAATCATCAAAGTACGAAGCGAAATAGGCTATCTATTTCAAAGTGGCGCACTATTTGACAGTATGAATATATTTGAAAACATCGCCTTTCCGCTCAGAGAAAGATTTGTGCTCAGCGAGAGTGAGATTACCAAAAGAGTCAACGAATCCCTAGAAATGGTAGCACTCGACCCCTCACGAGTAGGTACACTTTTCCCGGACGAGCTATCTGGCGGCATGAGAAAGCGAGCAGGACTTGCCAGAACCATCATTGCCAAACCTAGAGTAATGCTCTACGATGAGCCAACAACCGGACTAGACCCTATCACAAGCGATGAAATCAGCAAAATGATAGTCCATCTACAAAATGAGCTCAGAACAACATCTATACTCATTAGCCATGACATCAAAGAGGCTTTTAAATGTGGCGATGAGTTTGCGATGCTTTATGATGGTGTTATTATCGAGCAGAGTAAATCCGAAGAGTTCAAACATACAACAAACCCCATCACCAGACAGTTTCTGGACGGATTAGCTGAAGGACCTATAAATCTTTTGTAAAAGCGTCTTTAGCTCAAAAATTCGCTAATAACAAGCTCTGCTTTGGAGCTTCCATTCCAGCTGTTTCTGACTACCTGATACAAAAAGCTGACCCTATCCCCGATATTTATTGGCTCACTTCTGCCGTGTGGCAAAGCAGAGTTCCTGAAATACACACCATCAATCTTCTTTGTATTTCGACCCACAAGTGTCAGCTTTAGGACATTTTGCTCTTTCCCCACAACACTCAGCTTCTCAACAGTGATATTGCTTGCCAAAAATTTAGGACGCTCATTTGCTTGCCCGTACGGCTCAAACATATCCAAAGTATCACACATTTCCAAATCTACTTCGTCCAAACCAAGCTCGCCCATGTGAACCGCCTTTGATATAAAATCATCAGCATCGAGCGTAGAGGCGCTTTGGTTGATTTGGGCCTTGAAAGCTTCTAGCTGCTCTGATTTGAGTGACAATCCCGCCGCCGCCTTGTGCCCACCATAATTCTCGAGACAATGACTAGCACTTTTGAGGAGCTCAAAAATACTCACATTTCCAATACTTCTAGCACTGCCTTTTGCTGACACCTCTTGCACACTCAAAACAACAGCTGGCTTCTTGAAATTCTGCACTATCCTTGAGGCTACTATCCCAAGCACCCCCTCATGCCAATCGTCACCATAAACAACAGCTACGGCGTCTTCGTGTGATATTTGAGAAGAGGCTATCTGATATGTTTTTGCCTCAATCTCTTTTCGCTGCTCATTTAGGCTTCCTAGCTCACCTAGTTTTCTGACTGCATCATCAAGCGTTTTTGCACTCAAAAACTCAAATGCAATAGTTGCCGAGCTCATCCTGCCAGCACTATTTAGCCTAGGCGCAACCTGAAAAGCTATTGTTTCAGAAGAGAAGTGACCCTTTGTTAGGCTTTGCAGCGCCTGAGCAAACGGGAGCTTAGAGATGGCTAGCTGTTTCAATCCAGCTTTTACCAGAGTTCTATTGATACAAACAAGTGGCATAACATCAGCTATCGTGGCAATTGCGACCAAGGGGAGAAGCTCTTTCATATCAAACTGCACGCCGAGCCTACCCTTGAGTCCAGCTATAAAATACCAAACAACAGTTGCTGCACATATATCAGTTACATTTAGCCTCGGCTCGCTCATCAGTGGATGAATTATAGCTACAGCATTTGGCAATATCTGCCCCATAGTATGATGGTCGATAATTATCAAATCGCACCCGTTCGCACACAAAATATCTGCTGAGAGGGTGGCGTTAATACCATTGTCAACAGTAATCACGAGTCCAGAAGTGATTCTCTCCGCTATTTTTGGCGACAGCCCATATCCGTCACTAAATCGATTTGGAATGATAATTTCTATTGGGTAGTTTACAGCGTCAAAAAAAAGCTGCATAATCGTACAGGATGTCACACCATCGACATCATAATCGCCGATAACAGTTATTTTTTCGTTGTTGGCAATAGCACTTGCGACTCGCTCAAGAGCGCAAGGCATATCGATAAAAACAGCAGGATTTGGGAGATTCGAGAGAGCCGTTATTTTGTCATTTTCAAATCTACTCTGCAAGAGAGCCTTGAGCGTAGATTTGTTCAGCACGCTCTACGCTTTGTTTTCGTGAGCTTTTTTTGCCTCTTTACAAAACGCAAGGATTATCCTGTTTGGATGTTGCAGCCTGCTTGTAAATTCAGGGTGGAATTGCACACCAACGAACCAAGGATGCTCTTTTAGTTCGACCGCTTCAATCAGCCCTTTTGACTCGCCGCAAACTACCATTCCGTGATTTTCTAGCTCTTTTTTGTACGCGGAGTTGGCTTCATATCTGTGCCTGTGTCGTTCAAAAATCTTCTTCTCGCCATCATAAGCTTTTTGGAGTTTTGAGCCTTCAAGCGTATCGCATTCATACTCTCCAAGCCTCATTGTGCCACCCATAGGACTTTGATGTGTTCGGATTTGTTTTGACCCTGCTTGATCCAAAAATGCATCTATAAGATAAACTACTGGATTCGGTGTATTAGCATTAAACTCAACAGAGTTAGCATCCGCAAGTCCTACTACATTTCTGGCAAACTCTATCATCGCCAGTTGCATTCCAAGACAAATCCCAAGGAAAGGTATATTATTTTCTCTCGCGTATTTGATGGCATTTATCTTGCCCTCAATCCCCCTAGAGCCAAATCCACCTGGAATCATAATGCCATCACAGTCATGCAACTGAGTCAAATCCCCACCCTCTAGCGTCTCAGAGTCTATCCATTTGAGATTTATTCTAGCATCAGTCCATGCGCCACAGTGAATAAATGCTTCTGTTAATGATTTGTATGCTTCTTTGAGGTCTATATATTTGCCGACAAAAGCTATATTCGCCTCACCTTTTGGCTCAACTATTCGCTTGACCAGTCTTCTCCACTCCTTCATATCCGGATCAAGATTTGGCAGGTTCAGTCTTTTTGAAATAGCCCCAAGCACGCCCTCTTTTTGAAGATTAAGCGCCACTTGATAGATGGACATAGAGTCAACAGCTTCTACGACAAACTCCTGCTCAACATCACATGAAAGAGCTATTTTTTTCTTTATGTCTTTTGGTAAATTTACCTCTGTTCTACAGATTATCATATGCGGTGTGATACCGATACGACGAAGCTCTTGAACCGAGTGTTGAGTCGGTTTTGTTTTGTGCTCTCCGGCTGTTTTGACATAGATAATAGGAGTGACATGAATATTCATCACCTCATCACTTCCTAGCTCATGCTTGAGCTGTCTAACAGCTTCCAAAAACGGTAACCCTTCAATATCACCGACAGTTCCGCCTAGTTCAACTATCAGGACATCTTTGCCTTTTGCTGCTTGTTTGATTCTTTTTTTGATTTCGCCTACAATATGCGGGACAACTTGGATGGTTTTGCCTAGGTATTCGCCTTTTCGCTCTTGTTCGATTACTGATTTGTATATTTGTCCAGCGGTGAAGTTATTTTTCTTGGATAGGTTTTCATCCAAAAATCGCTCATAATGCCCAAGGTCAAGGTCAGTCTCAGCTCCATCGGCTGTTACAAAAACCTCTCCATGCTCCAAAGGACTCATTGTTACTGGGTAAACATTTAGATAAGGATCTACCTTTAGGATACTAACATTGAGTCCACAATGCTTGAGAAGCGTGCCGATACTTGCCGATGAAATGCCCTTGCCAAGCGAGCTCAAAACCCCGCCTGTTACGAATATAAATTTTGTCATAGTTCTGTTACCTAACTTGTTTTGGCAAATTTTACTAAAAATTGGTATAATTTCGGCTTTTTAACGCTGAGCGGGGCAATTTCCTCGTAAATTTGAGCTGAAGGGCAGGTGATATTTTTGCCAGGATTAATACTAAGAGATAACGAATCGTTTGACGATGCGTACAGAAGATTTAAAAAACAGTGCGACAGAAACCTTGTTGTTACTGAATCAAAAGCTAGAAGATACTTCGAAAACAATACAGAAATCAAGAAAAAAGAGAAGATAGCTGCAAGAAAGAAAATTCTTAAAAAGCTATATATGCTAAGAAGATACGAATCAAGACTATAGTCTAAAGAATCGGCAACGGGACAACCCGTTGCCATCCTCCAAACCAAAAAATCAGTTTGTTTCTAACGCCGAGATTTTTTCTTTTAGTGCTGTAATCTCAGCCAACAACTGCTCTTTTTCAGAATCCGCAAAGTTTTTTCCTCTGACCATATCTGTAATTTTACTGATAGCTAGGTGAGTTGTTTTGTTGGCTTTTTCCAAAAATTCTTTGGCTTTTTCAGTTGTAATGCCTTTTTCTTCCAGCTTACCGCCGACTTTGCTCTCTAGCTCTTCTATTTTTGCCACTATTTTATCTTTATTTTTCATGGCAAAATATGTGCCTGCAGCACCCACAACAATCCCTAATAGTATTCCGACGCCTGTTGACTTGCTCATTGTTAATCCTTTTTTGATTTGAATATATTTAAAATACCAAAAAGGCTTGTAGCGCTTTCGATATTTTTTACACTTTGTCTCAGATTTGGCAGTATGTGTGACAGCTCAGATGTAACCACAGCCACTTTTTCATTCATCGAATTGAGTACCCTTAGTGTGCCCAACAAAAAAACTACCAAAAAAACCGTGATGACAATCATGCAAAAAGCAATAATTGCGAGAAAGAAAGTATTTAAATCCACTGGAATTCTCCTTTACAGATTTGGTTCATTTTAACTAAAACTGTTTAAAATGGAGGCAAAAAAACGGAGTCTCATGTTTACTGGTCTTGTCAGGGAATTTGCTACCATCAAAAGTTTTAGCGGTGAAAAGTTAGTCATCAAATCAAACTACAAACCGTCAATCGGCGACAGTATCGCAATCAACGGCGCGTGCCTCACTGTGACAGAAGTTATGTGGGGTGGATTTGCCGTCAAGCTAAGCCATGAAAGTCAAAAGATACTTGCTACTGAGAATTTCCGAGGCAAAGTCCATATGGAACCGGCTATGAGACTCTCGGATAGACTTGATGGACATATAGTCCAAGGACATATAGACTGTGTCGGTGAAATCACCCAAATCCACAAGACCTCCGACAGCTATGACTATGTTATCGAAGTGCCAGAACAATTTATGAATCTAATCATCCCAAAAGGCTCCGTAGCAGTAGATGGCATCAGCCTAACCGTCAACGAAGTATACAAAACTGGCTTTCGACTAACCATCATCCCTCACACACTAGAGCAGACACTATTTGGCAGTTATAACACCAAAAGGCGAGTCAATATCGAAACGGATATGTTCGCTAGATACATCCAGCATATGCTATCTCGCGGCACACAAAACACTCTCTCGTGGGGCGATGTCGACAAAATGCACGGGATGTATTGATTTACGAACCAAACCTACTCAAATACCACTTGCTAAACAGATAAACAGCCCAGAAGTGGTGTTTGAATTTGCCCCTTTTGGCACTATTGTACAAAAACTCCAGTGGTGCCTTGTGAAAGAACTGTGTATGCTTGTTGAGCTCCAACACTATTTCGGGATCACCCACCTCAAATAGCCACGTGTTAAATGGATATGAGAATCCTTTTTTGGGGCGTTCCAACACCTCGCTTGGCACCATATCCGCAATTAGATTTTTGAGGATTTGCTTTGGATTTGATGACATCCTAGAGTCTCCAAGCCTCACCGCGCTTCGCAGAAAATCGCTATCCATTAGCGGACAGCGTATTTCCAAAGAGTTTGCCATCCCTATCTTGTCTGCCTTTTGTAGCAATACTTCACCAAGCCAAATTTTGATGTCTATATAGCTCATCCAGACAGAGTAGTCGCTATGCCCTGAAGCCAAAAACTCTTTGTGATATTTTTCTATTAGTAGCGTGGAGTTTCTGGCGCTGACTTTTTGATTTAACAAGACTACTTTTTGCTCATCTGTAAAGCCTTCACCTACACTTCGATACAAAATCTCATCACCAAAAGCTCGTCTATACCACTCCCATTCTCGATTTTGTTCGTGATTTCGCTCAAAAAAGCCACCCAGATAAGATGCAAAAGGTAGATTTTTTGCACTATTGACACCAAGCATCAAAGCGTATTTGTCATATCCCAAAAATGCCTCGTCTCCACCTTCGCCACTCAGCACAGCCTTGAATCCATGAGCTGCGACAACTCTGCTCATTTCATACAGAGGAAGTGCGGCTGGGTCAGATATTGGCTCATCAAATGCCGCAACGACTCTGTCTATCGCCGACAAGAACTCGTGTTTGCCAAATGCTATCTCTTTATGTTCGGAGCCTATCTTTTGCGCCGTTAGTCTTGCAAATCTTCTCTCGTCGTCTTTTTCATACCCATCATAACCAACACAAAATGTATGCAGTCTCCCGCCGCTCTCAGCCATCATCCTTGATGCCAAAGCGCAAACTGCAGAACTATCTACACCACCAGATAAAAAAGCTCCAAGCGGAGCGTCAGCAACCAATCTATGCCGAACACTTTTGCCCATAAGGTCATATAAGTCAGCTTCTTTTGCACCTTCTTCAAAGAAATCAAAATAACTCTCAATTACAATTTGTTCTCCATCAAAGGTAAGCATACAGCCTGCGGGAAGCTTGTAAACATCCTCATAAAATGTCTCAGAAGCAATAGTCGCATGAAATGAAAGATATGACTTGAGTGCTGATTTACGAAATTTTGGCGTGATATGAGGAGTTATAGCATCAAGAGATGAAGCAAAGATGAATTTCGCATTCTGGAAAGTATAATAGAGTGGTTTCTTGCCAAATTTATCTCTTGCCAAAAACAGCTTCTCTTGCTCTTTGTCATACATTGCAAATGCAAACATCCCAACAGCTTCATTCAGAAATCTTTTTTTCTCCTTTGAAAATGCACCAAACGCGCAAAGTGAATCACTTTTTGTCGATTCCAACGAAAAGCGTTTTTGGATTTCCAAGAAGTTGTAAAGCTCGCCATTAAAAACAAAAAAACTATCTTTGGAGCAAAATGGCGGGTCATATTCGTGAGATGGCGCAATGATTGAGAGTCTATTTTGCGCAAAACATCCTCCATAAAACTCGACTATTTTTGAGTTATCAGGACCTCTACTTTGCATTTTTTGTAGTGAGTGCTCCACTTTTTGATTGTCATAACTACCAATGATGCCAAATATTCCGCACACGCCAAAATCCTATTTTTTGCCAATTATACCGTGAGTAATCTAGCACCATACTGGTCACTACAAACTTTTGTTACAATCAAAGCAAAAAATCAAGGAAACCATTGAAACTCTTATTTATCGGTGACATATTTGGCAAAGTTGGTCGCGCAACCGTCAAAACCAATGTGCCAAAAGCAATCGAACTCTTTGGCATAGACTGTGTCGTAGCAAATGCAGAAAACTCAGCACACGGTTTTGGCATAACCAAATCCACTGCAAAAGAGCTATTTGGCGCCGGAGTAGATGTCCTGACTGGCGGCAATCATAGCTGGGACAAGCCAGAAATATCCGAGCTTTTTGGCACAACAAACACCATTCGACCACTCAACTATTCAAGTGTGCTGCCTGGTGGTGGCGTCACAATTATCGAAAAATCTGGCGAAAAAATCGCCATACTAAATGTCATGGGACACTTCGGAATGCCAACTGTAGACAATGCAATCACAAAAACCGAAGAGGCTCTAGTCTCAATAAAAGAGCAGGGAGTTGAAAATATTTTTATAGACTTTCACGCCGAATCGACCAGTGAAAAATACGCTTATCTTCACCACTTTGCCACAAAAGTATCAGTAATTGCAGGCACCCACACTCATGTCGGCACGGATGATTTGATGATTATGAATACAACAGGGTTTGTTAGCGATGTTGGCATGAACGGAGCTAGAGATGGTGTCATAGGTGTAGAAAAAGAAGCTCCGATAAGAAGACTGCTAACTGGCGTACAAGACAAACTCAAAACCCCAGATAAGGCAAAGTCGATATTTCAAGCTATTGTTTTTGAAATAGTTGATGGCAAATGTATTGATGCTTTCAAAATAAAATCTCTATGCGATGGAGAAATCTCGATTACACAAAGAGCAGTCATTGAGCATTTTTGAGCTGTTTGAGGCTTTGGCGCATAAATATCCAAATATCACAGAAAGAGACAAATATTGGTGGCCAAACAGCGG
The DNA here is from genome assembly GCA_964577355.1 of uncultured Campylobacteraceae bacterium. Taxonomy (GTDB): domain Bacteria; phylum Campylobacterota; class Campylobacteria; order Campylobacterales; family UBA6016; genus CAZNYV01. The sequence goes on along the minus strand of CAZNYV010000045.1, from coordinate 4,196 downwards.
AACATTTGAGGTTGTCATCGGTGCGATTCTCACACAACAAACCAAGTGGGAAAATGTCGAAAAAAGCTTGGCGACTCTCAAAAAATATGACATTGCCTCGCCTCAGAAAATAGCTGGTTGTGAGATTGGGATACTAGCCGATATGATTCGCCCAAGCGGCTTTTACAATATGAAAGCCGAGCGCCTAAAGAATCTTTGCATCGCTATCGTTAATGATTTTGGTGATTTCGAGAACTTTTGCAACTCGGTTAGCAGAGAGTGGCTTTTGAGCCAAAAGGGTATCGGAATGGAGAGCGCAGATAGTATTTTGTGTTACGCTTGCAAAAGAGATATTATGGTCGTTGACAGTTATACTTTTAGGCTATTTAGGGCGGAGCTTGAAATCGAGGAGATGGACTACGATGAGCTACGAGAGATAATAGAGTCTAGCATAGAGGCAAACTACACACAAGCTTCCGGACTGCTTGGGCTAAGTGAGCCAGCACTTTGTCAAATTTATGCACTTTTCCATGGTATGATAGTTGAGTTTTGTAAAACGGCATTCAAAGGTCAAGTGCAGAGAGTGAAGCTGTTTGGATAGCCTAAGTCGAGTCTTTAAACTAAAAAGTTCCAACAGGGAAGGCAAAAGCACGCTCTATTGGATGAGCAGAGAACAGAGAGTTGCTAGCAACTTCGGACTTCACCTTGCCCAAACCTTGGCAAACAAAAAATCTCAAAGACTTTTTGTTGTTTTTACGCTATCTGATAGTTTTTTGGGTGCGGGTCTTAGACAGTATTCATTTATGTTTGACGGACTTAAAGAGGTTGAGAAATCACTAAGAGAACTAAATATTCCTTTTGTCATGCTCGTTGGCGAACCATCCGCCAAACTGGTTGATTTTTGTACCAACAATGATGTAGATAGCGTAACAATGGATTTTGATCCATTAAAAATAAAACAGCAGTGGCAGAGTGATTTCATAGATAGATTCGATGGTAACATATATGAAGTCGACGGACACAATATCGTGCCGTGCCGCGTAGCTAGTCAAAAACAAGAATTCGGTGCATACACAATTCGCCCAAAAATCAGCAGAGTTCTTGAGTATTTTTTGGCTCAGTCGGCAAATATTTCACTTCACAAATTCAATATAAAAAGTGACTTTACGCACAACAATTTTGACGAGGCGCTAAAACGCCTGCGCTGCGACGACTCCGTCGGGGCGATTGACTGGCTAAAAAGTGGGGAAGCATCAGCAACACAACAGCTTCTTGAGTTTGTCAACCATAAGCTTGACGGCTATATGAAAAATAGAAATGACCCTAACAAAAATGGCACTTCCAGCCTATCGCCATTTCTTCATTTCGGTCAAATTTATGCCGGCGATATTGCAAAAGCTGTTATAAATTCAAGCGCTCCGTCTGAAGATAAAGAGGCTTTTTTGGAGGAGCTTATTATCCGAAAAGAGCTATCTGACAATTTTTGTTTTTACAATCCAAATTATGATAATTTCGATGGTTTCCCAAATTGGGCAAAAACAACCTTATATGAACATGAAACAGACAGTAGAGATTTTATTTATTCCGTAGCCGAGTTTGAAAATGCACAGACCCATGATGATTTGTGGAATGCCGCACAAAAAGAGCTGCTGATAAGTGGCAAAATCCACGGTTATATGCGAATGTACTGGGCTAAAAAGCTTTTGGAATGGACGCCGAATCCAAAAATCGCCATAGAGGTAGCCATTTATCTAAATGACAAATATGCACTAGACGGAAGAGATGCGAATGGTTATGCTGGAATAGCTTGGAGTATTGGCGGTGTGCATGATAGGGCATGGTTTGGCAGGTCTGTGTTCGGGAAGATACGATATATGAATGCCAATGGTGCCAAAAATAAATTTGACACCAAATCATACGCAAAAAAGTGGTTATTTTGATGAGAGGTCATTCATAACCTCAAGCACCTCGTTCATTTTGCTATCTATATTTGACAAATCACTTGTCAAATCATTCATTTTTTTTGCATTTGCATTAAGCGCATCAGAGTTGTCACCGATAGATTGAACAACCACGCTGATAGTTGCATTTATCTCCGTTAGTGATTTTTGTGTTCTCTCGGCCAACTTTCTAACTTCGTCAGCAACAACAGCAAATCCCCTACCATGCTCACCGGCTCTTGCGGCTTCAATAGCTGCATTTAGCGCCAATAGATTGGTTTGGTCTGCAATATCGCTAATCACAGTCAAAATACCCTTCACTTGTTCAGCCTCAGAACTTAGGCGAGAAAGGTTGTCTGCAAGCTCATTTTCTTTGTGAGCAGCATCGAGTATTTTGTCAATAGTTCCCTCAACTATATGTCCAAGATCTTTAAAAGTGGTCTGCTTAAGAGTCTCAATCGCATTTGTTAACTGCAAGGCTCTATGTTCTATTTCACCCCTTGACTCTTTTGCTCTTTGTTCAGATTCAAAAAGTGCATTACCAAGACTATTGACATCCTCCAGCATCTCTTTCATATGACCGCCAAGATTTGATGTATCAACTTTTGCTTCAAAATTACCGCCAGAATATGAGTTGAGTGCTTTTGATGATTTTGTCAAACTCTCTTCAATACTATCAAGCATTTTATTGACAGTTTTTGCAAGAACTTGAATCTGTGGTGTCTTAGAGTTTGAGCGAACCCTGCAAGAATAGTGTCCAGCTGAGACTTTAGATGCCAGCAGTACCATCTCGCCTGTCACCTTCATATCATCTTGATTTTTTTGGATATATTGCCGAGCTGCATCTTCGAGCTCTTTCATTATTTGGGACACCTTATCATTACCATATACATCTGGAATTGTTAACTGGTTTCTCTTGCCATTCATTAGCTCAACAAATTGTGTTAAAAAATCTTCGAGATGGTTTAACTTATCACTATTTCCAAAAAACATTATCAATCTCCTTATGCCAAACTTTTGTATAGTTGTTCAGCATTTGCAATTTCATCCCTATTGGCCATTCTCCTGCAAGACATAAATCCACCATTTCGTCCACCACAAGCTATTAATGGATATACGGTTGCATAAACCCAATAAAAACCGCCACCTTTTCTACTGTTTTTGACAACGCCAGTCCAAGTTTTACCATTTTTGACTGTTTCCCAAAGGTCTCGAAATGCAGCTTTTGGCATATCTGGATGTCTTACAATATTATGATTTTGTCCAAGTAGTTCTTCTCTTTTGTATCCTGCGATTTCACAAAAGTCTTCGTTGGCAAACATAATCGTACCTTTTTCATCGGTTTCAGAAACCAGAAAAGCACCCTCATCCAATAAGTATTCTTTCTCCATTATTGATTACCTTATTTGAAATATTAATGAATATACTATAGTAAATATAATAAAAGTACTAAGATCAATCGTAATTGAAGTTTATGTAGTGGGGGCTGGATGCTGTGCTGCACATCCGCCAGCCCAAAAAAGAGATTAGTGGCAACCACCACCACAGCATGAAGAACCAACTGAACTAAGAGCTTTTGCACATTCAAGTGCTGCTTCATAATTTGGTTCAGCGGTTACTTCACTTACAAGCTCTTTATAAGCAACTCTTCCATCTTTTCCAACTACAAGAACAGCTCTTGCAAGAAGTCCTCTTACAACACTGTCAGCAATAGTAAGTCCATACGCTGCGCCAAATTCTTTGGTTCTAAAATCAGAGCAAACATCAAGATTTTCAATGCCTTCAGTTGTACAAAATCTACCAGCTGCAAATGGTAAATCCATAGAAACTATGATAATTTTTGCATTTGGTATTTTTGATGCTTCAACATTGAATTTTCTTGTTTCACTTGCGCATACTGGAGTATCTAGAGATGGAACTGCTACAATTATTTGAACTGAATCACTAGCACCACCAACTGTTACATCTGCAAGACCTTTGTTTGGAAGAACTACGGCCGGCGCCATATCTCCAACATTTACATCGTTTCCTAAAAGACTTACCTGATTTCCTTTGAATAAAACTGTTGCCATAAATTTTCCTTAATTTTTTGTTTGAAAGACTATTGTAATCTAAATAAGATAAATTTTGTCTTAATTATAAGTAAGAAATTTTTAAACAAAGCTATTGCGTTTTTGATATTTTTGTAATTTAAAATTGATTGTTGTTAATGAAGTATGTATAAAAAGAGAGAAACCCCGGCAACGAGCTACTTTTCCGTCCCCAGTAAGAGGTAGT
>CAZNYV010000044.1:10992-14858 GCA_964577355.1 uncultured Campylobacteraceae bacterium | reverse complement strand
ATCGACTCAAAAATAGCAAAAGCTATCGTGGAGCATAGGGAGAAACAAGGGGCGTTTAAAGCCAAAAACGAGCTACTAAAAGTAAAAGGACTGGGTGCAAAAGCGTACGAGCAGTGTGATGGATTTTTCAGAATCCGCGAGGGCAAAAGTATTTTGGACAATACTGGTATCCATCCTGAGAGCTATTCGACAACAGAAAAACTCACTAGCAAATACGATATATACTCCATCGCAAAAGCGCAGATTCCATCCATAGCAAACGAGTTTGGAGTCGGAGAAGCCACGCTTCAGGATATAGTGAACGAACTCAAAAAACCAGGTTTTGACCCAAGAGAGACACTACCGCCTATCATATTTCGCTCTGATTTGACGGATATAAAAGAGTTGCAAGAGGGCTCAATCGTCTCTGGTGTCGTCAGAAATATCGCCGATTTCGGGGCTTTTGTGGATATTGGACTCAAAAATGACGGTCTGATCCATATATCTCAAATGAGTGAAAAGCGCATTTCTCATCCATTGGAAGTGCTGAGTGTGGCGCAGCAGCTCCCACGAATCAGAGTCTTGGAAGTTGACGCACAAAAAGGCAAAGTTTCGCTGAGTCTGAGAGATGAAAATAGCCATTGACACCTCGTTGTCGCTGGAAGCCAACTTCCAAAACAAATCTCACTATAATCACGCATAAATACAAGGAAAAATTATGAATTTCAACAACCTAGATGACGAATCATGCACAAAACAGCATATTAGACTGCTCGAATGCGCCAACACTTACGGCGGAATGAACTATTTTCTACAGCTTCTCGAGGCGATGAGAGCCACCAAGCCACACCCGCTAATCTCCAAAAACTGTAATTTTTATTTTGCACTAGGCGGTATCAAGTGGAACAAGGTCATCTTCAAGGATAAGCTAACACTACTCCTGACGGCTAGGCTGACCGAGAGCAAAAATGGCAATCTATTGCCAAGTCCGACAGATAAATCATACAAAAGCGTGCTAAATCTGATTCGCACGATGGGGAATATTGAATTTAAGGTCAGTCCAAAAAATATAAAAGATGGCGAGGGCTTCACGATGACGGCTTTTGATACGATAAGCGAAGATGTCGTACGACTAAATCCTGTGTTCGATGCGGTGTTTTTTAGCTCTATTGAGAATGTAAAAAAAGTCCTAAACTACAAAGCAGACTCCAGTCACCAACCGTCGTAACAAAGGCGGCGCACCCGCCCATGTATGGCGCGCAAAAATAACCACCCTGCCCTGTTCGTCGGTTGTTAAAGAAACCTTTGCTACAATCACCGCCTCAAAAAGGTCTCATAGCTCAGTTGGTAGAGCACTACCTCGACAAGGTAGGGGTCACAGGTTCGAGTCCTGTTGGGACCACCATATCATCCCTTAATAAACTCTTTGTATTTTTATCACCCCCCAGACTTTACTCGACCATTATCTTCTCTTCCGATAACAACCAATACTGAGTTGTGAGCCATTTAAATCCCTGCAATTACTATGCAGCCATTTGTCTCAAGCACTTTTTTAAAGCTATTTTTCATATATTCAAGTATCGCAACCATTTGCGCTTGTAGTTTATGTAATTCAGTTTCTGCATCAAATATGATTATGCAACCTTCACTCTCTAGTGAGTAGGCAAGCTCTTTGAATTTTTGCGTAAAATCTGCCTCTGCCATTTGTTTTACAATGCTTTGTGTGTTTGAAGTAGCTTCAATTAGTCTTTCAAGCTCTTTGCCTTGATAATCTGTTACTCCATATTCATCCCACTTCTCGTTTGTGGTTGTGAAAACATCTTCTATTTCATATAAAATTTCGGATTCCAACTCCAATATCAAGTCGTCTTGCCATTCTTCATAATCAGGCCATTCTCCAGAATGTGCTGTTTTTGTCCAGCTAAAGCCTTGTGGTTCTTTTCTGGCATAAATCCTAAAAAATAATGGCTCTTTGAAATTTGAGCCATGAAGTAGTTCAAAGCTATTTTGACCTATTTGTTCCATTTCACTCTCCCAAAATCATTTTCTCTACTCTAGCCCAAAGAAATATGATGTGTATACAGTTTTGGAGATAGGCTGATTGCATTTACATCAAACTTCAATGACGGCTCCACCCTTGATGATGCACTATGAATTCTAAAATTAAAAGTCCAGCCCTTGCTAAATACAATAGTCTTTGAGTATTGAGAGCTATTTTTGTCCTTGATTAAGTCTATTTTATCAGGCAACAACGGAATGGAAACCGATAAAGTGCCATTTAGGTTAAATGCACTAATAGAGACTTCGTTTGATTTTGAAATTACTTTATAAAAATCATGACTACCAATGAGATATTTGATGAAATTTTTGCACATACCACTATCAATAGCATGCACGCGCTCAATTTCTTTTTGAAAAGCGTTTAAAACTGGCCAATAAAAGCGATAAGGCACATTTTTAACATCTGCCCATAGCGTTTTACCGCCTGATTCCTTTTTAATTTGGCGTAATTCACCAAAGATAGCCTTAACTTCGTCAAGATATATACTACCGCAACCATCAGAATGAAGTTTCCATTTTTTCACAAAGTCTAACTTATCCGAGAGGCGAGAGTGCTTGTATGCATCATGATTTGTCTTGCATGACAATCCAAATTCACGATTTGATAAAACTACAACAATATCCCTAACATCACCGACTTCACCCTTTTGGTCTGCCAAGAAACGAATCTTACCGACTTCACCAATGTGTTCTTTCTCAAAAATATGTTTTACGGCATTTGAGGCGTTCTTTTTGAATAATTCTCGTTGCTTATCAGTGATGCTTTTATCCAAAAAACACCCTTTGTTTTGTCTAGCTGAAGCACTATCTTCAATCTCAAAACCATAGCTTACATGGATTTCATTCCCAACTGCCCACTCGAACGCCTTACCATTTATTACTTGCGAAGCCATTTAGTTTCCTATGTATTTTTTTATCTGCAACGCCAAATGATATGCTAGTTTGACAGGAACAGCGTTGCCAACCATTTTATAGCCATTCCTTGGATGAGTATAGACAAATTTATAATCATCCGGAAATGTTTGGATTCTAGCACACTCCCTAACGCTTAGCCTTCGATATTTATCTTCATGACCTGGCACAAATCGTTTTTCATCTTTATTGCCCGTGGGTATCATCTTTGGGGCTTGTGGGTGTAACGGTGTGTGTCTGTCCATTGCAAGGATTGTATAAGACTGCTCATCCCATGACCGCACCCTATTTCTAGACATAAACATAGAAGAATAGCCAGTGTTAGTTATTTCATGATTGTGCAATTTGCATTTGCTACCAAACGGCAAGTTTTTTAAATCCCAAATAGCGTCCTTGAGAGTCCTTTTTTTGGCTATTGGTCTAGGAAACTCGAAGTCAACTTGTAATTCTTTTCTAAAACCAACAACAAACACTCTCTCGCGGTCCTGTGGCACTTCAAAATCGCTTGCATTTAGTTTTTTCCAAAAAACATCATAGCCCGCATCTTTAAACATCTCAACAATGTTAGTGAAAGCCTCTTTGTTTCTGCTATGTAAAATACCAGATACATTTTCGGCTACAAAAAACTTCGGTCTTACATGCTTTAAGACTCTTATATACTCATAGAATAACTGCCCTCTAGTGTCGTTTACACCTCTTCTGGCACCGGCTTCGCTCCATGATTGACAAGGTGGTCCACCTATAATGCCCAATGCAGTAGGTATATCTTCATCTGGTATTTGAGTGATGGAGCGAGCATCAAATTTTGTATTCTTGAAGTAATTTTGATAAGTTGGCGAAATAGTTTTATCATACTCGTTGCCCCAAATTGTATGGAAACCAGCCTTTTCAAAACCCAAATCCATGCCACCAGC
>CAZNYV010000044.1:0-10982 GCA_964577355.1 uncultured Campylobacteraceae bacterium | reverse complement strand
GATACTATAGGTATTGTAATTTCGGATTTTATAGCTACTTGCTCTTTATGTTTTGTAGTTACTATTTGTGCTTCATCAATACAACACATTTCTCTAACTCCAATGTCGTTTAAATAAAATCTATCTTTGAAATTCCAGCCTTTTAAAAGCTGAAGAAAACTATTTTGCTGAAATCAAGTTTATGTGACTCAAGACGATGTTCTGATACCTTGCTGTCTCCAACTCTACGCCCAAAACGCTCCCATCTTCTGAGTTATTTTTATTTTAGCAAAGTTTGAATTTATGTTGTGGAGATATTGTGATGGTTAGCGTAGTGACAAATGGTAGAGCCGAACTTCCAATTCCAGCATGTAAACAGCAGAGCTGAACACCCTCTGGGTCGCGGCATACCTTCCGAGTATGCGTTCATTTGTCAAGCTCCGAGGGCATACTTTTGTCTGACGAACAGACCAAAACACTTTACGCCCAAAGCGATTCCCTCGTATGCAAACCTTTTGCTAGACAATCCCCGATAGCAAAACTCGCGTATCAGAATCGGGCAATCTATCGGATAAGTTCACTGGTATTTTACTACAAAATTATTGTTAAATCAACTTCAATTTAGCTTGACTTGATAGTAAACAATATAGTAGAATCTACCTCGACAATAGGCAGAGTAGTTTTGGTGTTTGTCGTCCAAAACGATGCAACTCTGTCTGCGATTTGTTTTTATATTTTTTGATAGACTTTCAACAGTAAAGAGAATATGCCCGATAGCATTTTGTGCTATGGTCGTGTGGCTCGGCTTTACTTCTTATGGCTCACCGTGAATCGACTTGAGCCTTTATAAACCCCACTCATTCTGATTGAAAATACAAAGCACCACGACAGCTTCTCTATTGCTAGACAAAATATATCTATACATACTCTTGGAAATTTTGCTACAATGACAAAAATATAAAAAGGTAGTCCAATGCAAACACTGACGATACAATGGAAAAACGACACTATAGCTGAGCATATTTATAGCCTGCTGTCTCATCTACCAAAAAAAGATGTTGTAGTAAGCAGAAGCAAGGTTGATGCAGAGCTGGAAAAGCATAAAAAGCTATTGAAACAATCGTTTGATGACCTGAAAAATGGGAATGTAATCAAAACTGGCAAAACAGTTACTCTATGAAGTCTAAGTTATGTATATATCTACAATTATAAAAGTCAGCTAGAAAATATATCGGAAGAAAAGCTTAATAAAATTGTCTTGGAAATGCTAAAAGATAGCGAAAAATAGTAAGCAAAAAGTCGGTAAAAGTGTTGGTGTTTTTGTTGGTAATAACTGATAATATAGTTTACTGCTCTACTGGAATCTCCTCACAAGTTCTATCACAAATCTAGCGCCGTTTGCAGTATTGCCGACGCTAAGCCTTCCCTGCAAGCTATTTTCCACAATCTGTTTTGACATATATAGACCAATGCCTGTTCCACTGCCTTCCTGTTTGGTTGTGAAGTAAGAGTCGAACACCTTGTCTATTATATCCTCAGATATTCCGCCAGCTGAGTCTTCTATGGATATTTCTAGCGTGTCGTCACTGCTGCTATGAACATCGATTTTGATAAACGACCTGTCTGGCTCTCTCTCAAAAATGGCATCTTTGGCGTTTGCCAATATGTTTAAAAGTACTTGTTTTAGTTCGTTTTTGTAGCCAATATATGGGTGGTATTTGGTCATATTGTCATTTAGTGTGACATCGACATTGTGTGTTTTTAGCTGGGATTCGAGTATTCTTAGAGATTCGTTGATAGCGTCCTCAATAAAGAACTCTTCTGTTTTTTTGTTTGGAGAGAAAAACCTCCTGAAGTCCTCTATTGTATTTGACATGGTGTGTATGGTCTGCATCGAATTGTCTTTGAATTTCGATATATATTCGTCGTTTAGCTGACCTAGCGAGTGGGCTAGTTTAACATCTTGCACCATCAGTGCGAGCGAGTTTAGCGGTTGTCTCCACTGGTGCCCTATCGCTCCTATCATCTCTCCCATCGTCGCCATTTTGGATTGTTGTATGAGAAGCCTTTCTTTGTCTATGAGCTCTTGTTGTGATGATTTTATCTTGTTCGATTGTATTTGTATCTGAGTGGAAGCGTAGCTTAATGCCTTGCTCAGCCTGTTGAATTCCACTGACGATTTGGCTTCTGGTGCCAATCTTCCATCAAATGACGCTAGAGTGGAAGCAAAATTGCTGAGCTCATCTGTGTCTCTCAAAATACCTCTGAGCATTAGCATCACGACAAAGATAGAGAACACCGAACTGGTGAAGGCGACGATAGCCACATCTCTTTTGGCTTCAAAGTCAAACTCTTTGATATTTTTGGAGTTCAACTCGACAAAGATTCCATATTTATGTTGCTCGTCTGTATTGATTGATGATATGTTAAATGTTTTTTTGTCACTATTTTGTAGGGTCTCAAATTTTGTCTTCTCATAGGAGACCACTATTTTGGCATTTTGACGAAAGAGTTTGATGATTGAGATGTTGTTTTCGTCCAGCAAGGCTACTCTTGCGATACCGTCGTCATACATCATACCGCTCAATGACTTTTCTATCAAATCAAAATCTTTCTCGAGCACCTGATTCAAAATAAATCCAGTAACTCTGGTGGCAATGTCATTTGCTCTTTTTGATTCGTTCATTAGCATATTTGAGGTGCGAGAGGAGATGGTGTATTGGCTTATCGCAATCGAAACAAACAGAATCGATAATACGACGAGTGAATACAGTTTGAAGGCAAGAGAGCCAAAAATATTTGCTAACTTCATCTGCTACCGCTTTTGACAACAAATTTGTCAATATTTAGATTTTCAAGCTCCTTGTAGTCTTTGTCATAGTCAGCTTCCGCTGGGACGGCTATTTCGATAGCCTTTAGCTGTGTTTTGCCACTTGCCGTCTTTGTCAGTGACAAGAAGGTGTCTTGAATCTTTTTTACGAGCTGTTTGTCTAGCTTTTTGTTGGCACAAAAGGGATGAGGGTTTGTGCTTTTTGTTTCGTATATTATTCTGAGTGAAGATTTTATATTGTCGTCTTCTTGAGCTAGGGTTTTGTTGACCCCGCCGCCCGCATCGCTTTCACCAGTCAAGACATATCTATATGTGTTGCTATGAGATGAAGTATATACTGCTGTGAATGGAATCTTTTCTAGGTCGGTGAGCGACGCTCTGACCAACAAGCTTGCGCCGAATGCATTTGGAGCTGGGAAGGCTATTTTCTTTCCGTAGAGGTCTTGGACTGTTTTGTATGGGCTGTCTTTTCTCACAACTATGATGCCGTTTAGTTTTTTGCTGGAGTCTTTTATTATCGGGGTATAGTGCTTTTTGTACATCACCGCATAGTAAGGGTTGATATATGCAAAATCTACTTCGCCTTTTGATAAGGCATTTTCAAAATCTGGGAAATTCTTGTAATATTTAACCTCAAGTGGCACACCTGAGCTGGCGGAGATGGTTTTTATAACTGGTGCCCAGTTTCTTTCGATTGTTACACTTTTGAATTGCGGTACAATAGCTACTGTATAGCCAAACAATAACACGCCAAATCCAAACATAAAAACTATTATTCTCATAACTACCGCTCCGTTGCCCACATATTACTATATTATTCTAAACAATTTGTTTATTACTAGTTCCATAATGGAGCATATCTGCAATACCACGCTATTACGATAGTAGTTGTTACACAATAAGTCATATGTTTTAATAAGGATAGAAGCGAAATGCTTTTGGAGAGGTTTTCCTCTCCGTATTTCCTATGCGTAAACAGTAGCTGTTGCAGTTGAGTTTGATGCGCTCGTGTCAGTAGAAGTTTGTGAATCACTAGATGATTGGTGATGATGATGTCCGTGATGTCCGCCCTTGGCTTTCATGTCTGTTTGCAGCTGAGCAAAAGCGCTTTGAGCATCTTGTACATTGCCTGATTGCAAAGCTGATTGCAAAGCATCCATATCTTTTTTCATCGGATTTGACCCATTTGCACCAGCTTGAGTATTTTGTCCTTCGCCTTTATTTGCTCTTTGTTGTTGCATATCTTGAATTTTGGTAAAAGCATCTTGTGCTCCGCTCAAATCTCCTGATTGCAATGCAGCTTGGAGAGACTGCATATCTTGCTTGAATTGATCTTTTGATGGGTCTGCTTGGTAACCATTGTATGCCGCTGAGCCTGATGTTGATGAGATTGCGCTACTCATGACTAATCCTTTTTTGTAGATATTTGGAGACTGATTAGAATCTCTTAACTCCAAATCGAATTAGTAAAAACAATATTTATACCAGAAACAACGGTATTAACCCGCATTAATTTGTGGTTTATTTGGTGTTTATTTCTTGAATATATCTTGTGGGTTATTTATTTGCAAATGGATATGTTTCGACATAAAATTTGACTACATATCATAGTTGTCATTTCTCGTGTCCATATATTCTCTGAGATGTTGGAGCTTGTCTGGGCTCGTCATATCGTGTACTTTGAACACAAATCCTGAGGGAATCGATACATCTCCGTTGTAGTCCGCTTCTATCAGCCAATTGGCACAGTCTTTTCCATTTGGCAGAGGATTCCCATTTTTATCTGCGCCCAAATCGTAATCAAAACTAATAGCCCTAGGCGCACCATTTTCTAGCACAACACTTTTGAACTCTTCAAATGACCTTGCTACCAGCCAGCTATCATCTGGTGCATCCAATTTATCATCCAAAAATAATTTTGTCGATTGTTGAGTGTTTTCTGACATTCTATGCTCCGCATCATGTGTGTTTTCTGATAAATTGTAGCATATCATTCTGCAGGATGAGCATATTGAGCAACTTTTGTTTATATGTAATACTTGTAATATTTTAATAATAATCTAAAATAAATAATCAATTCATAAGCATAATTAGCTCATAATTGCGATATTAATTTTTATTAAAATCAGACAATATGAAAATTGTTTTAGGAAGTATAGATGGATAAAAGCTCGATTATTGCAAAGTTCAAAGCTGCGAACAAACCAAGCAGAAAAAGCTCAGGGCTTCATGCGTACAAAAATGAGATAATATCTCTAAGTGAAGAGGGATATACTCAGGCTCAGATTATCGTTTTGTTGTCAGAACTGGGAGTAAACACGAAGCAGTCCAATCTCAGCCGCTGGATTAAGAGACAATCAGGCGAAAAAACATCAACGAAATCAAAAAAACAAAATATCACTACCACTCAGCCAGTCACGAGCGTTGAGCAAAAACCAGTGCAAGAAAAGCCTTCCATCACTACATTTGAAACAACCGCAAAGGTGGTTGAAAGTGTGCCTGCTGTTACTAATGTCATAGTCACAAAACAGGTGTCGGCGCCAAAAAAACAAACCAAGTCCAAAATCAAAGACACGGGCGGAACGCTATTCTGATTCTGTGAAGTGTTAGCCTAGAGTGTTTGAGCCAATTTAACAGCTGATTCTAGCGTCTGTTCTGGAGATATGACAAATCCTATATCTGTCGGCATACTTGCAGCTGTTGTTTTGCCTATAACTACAGCTTTGTAGGAATTTTCCCATGTGTATCTTTTAAAAAAACACTCTATAGTCGATGGAGATGAAAATATTATCGTAGCGAACGCTTCTGGTGGTGGGAGCTGTTTGTTTGTGCATCTGGTCTCGTATGTCGCCACGCTTCTTATGTTGACACCTTTGCCCAAAAGAGCTTCATTTAGGTCAAAAGCAACAGTTTTGGCTCTGGAATGCAGCAGTCTTAGATGCCCGAACCGTTCGGCTATATCATCACTCAAAGAGTCACCGTAACTATTTTCCGAACAAAACAAAATACTGCCTCCAGAACTAGTCACTGCAGTTGCTGTAGCTTTTCCTATTACTATTGACGGTTTTTCTATCCAAGACGGATATATATTGGCTAATGCATAGACGCCGTTTTTTGATGTGAAGATAAAAGCATCAACGCTATCAAAATCACACTCAACGCTAAGAAACACCGTCTCGATTAGTGGAAGGGTTTGTGCTCCATCTACCTTTGTATTTGATAGCACATAAATCAAACTACAACCTGTCTTTTTTGATTCTTAGTTGTTCGTCGATTGTGAAAATAACACTCTTATCGTTTTCCGTTGTGACATATCTCGTTATGTGGTCATTTTTATCTCTAAAGACCGTAAACTCAATAATGTTACCAGGTGTGCAAGATTTTATTCGCACTTCGGTCAAAAATATATTGCCACTCAATCTATCTAGTGTCTTTTGTAGTCCATCTTTTTGTTCAACAATAGCACTTTTTTTGAGCTCCAACTCCGCTAGAAGTTTTTTTGTAGCAACTGCAGCTTCTGCCATTTTGTGCTGTGCAAGTGTCATTTTACTGAGTGCCAGACCAGCAATCTCATCTATTCTGCGCTTGTGCATCAAGAAAAATTTCTTATTTCTGTCTATTGCAGTATTTAGTTTGCTTAAATCATTGTGTAAAAATTCTAGCTTTTTTTTTGCATCTTGCATCACTTCAACTTCGTCTTGATTGAAGCCATATTTGATACGAAATATATTTCCCTCTCCGATGATTGAATCAACAGATATTCTTTTGTATGCCATTATGTCTGCAAACGAGGCTTGAATATTTTTTATGGTTACATTGTCAGCCCTAACGGTTCCGCCCAATATATTGTCTATTGTTACATCTTTAGCTTCGACAGAGCCATGTTCCAATGTACCTATTGTTGCCGTGATAGCTTTTAGCTGACCTTTATGGATTTTGATACTTGCTGTCTCTGCTTCGATTTGCGACGAGCTGTGTGTTGATGCTCTGACATTGACATCTATTGATTTGATTTTGGAATTTGCACCAACCATAGTATCAACATCAAGTTTGTCCGACTCAACAGTTGTGCCATTTTCCACCGAATCATCCAGTTCATCTTTTGCTTTCACATAAACAGTTACGCTATCAAGCTCCAAATCCCCAGTTTTTGTTTGGCTAATTTTGTCCAAAACAACACTATCTTTGACATCAATGTGCATATTTTCAAAGTCAACCAACCCATTTTTTTTGGATACATACAAAATCTTTCCAAAAGAGTCCTCTACCATATCTACGGTTTCTGAGTTATATGTCAATGTCGGAATATCACCCTGCTCATAGTCTTGGTAATACAAAAACTTTCCAAAACAACTTCTGCCGCCATGCCCTGTGACATGAGGTGTGACTTTTAATAATATTTTTCCTTCAAAGGTCTGTATATATTGGGAGTTGATGTTTAGTCTGTTTTCGAGATAGACTCGTTGGATTTCATACTTCTGAGTATCTTTTGGTCTGTATCTGGATCTTGATACGAGCATTCTGGCTACACCACGGGTGACAAGCTCTTCGACTTTGGCGGTCAACGACTCAAAAATGCACTCATCAAAAATACCTATAAGTACACCATATAGCGCTTTTTTGCGATTTATCTCTGGAATGATATTTGAAAAAATCTTCTCTTGGTCTCTGTTCTCATCATCAAGTACGGATATGTCAGCATATACTTCGCACATGTCTTTTGTGGCGTTTAGTTTGACATCCAAAAGACTCTTTGGCTGCTCCGAGATTGACGCATATTCTCTATAAATAATCGTGTACTCTTGTCCTATCCTCATATCAGGATGCAAGAACACTTCATCGCTGAGCGTTTTGTCGGCTATATCGTGATTAAAGTCACCGCTACTAGCATCGTATAGATATGTCGAATACTGTGCTAGCTCAAAATCATAAAGTACACTACCCTTTACATGCTCAGTCAGCGCTTCTCTGATATTTTTTGTGGTGATTACACTTTCTTGCAAAACTTTCTCCGATTACTCCCACTCAATTGTAGCTGGTGGTTTTGATGATATATCATACACGACTCTATTGATACCATCTACTTCGTTTATAATTCTAGCGCTCATTCTCTCTAGTAAATCGTACGGAAGTCTGCCAAAAGTGGCTGTCATACCATCTGTGCTTTCTACTGTCCTGATGGCAACTGTGTTCTCGTATGTTCTATTATCGCCCATTACACCGACGCTTTGTACATTCAAAAGCACACAAAATGCCTGCCAAACATTGCCATATTCTCCACTCGCTCGTAGCTCGTCTATCATAATAATATCGGCTTTTCTGAGAAGTTCCAAAGACGGCTTGTTGACCTCACCCATAACTCGAACAGCAAGCCCTGGTCCTGGGAATGGATGTCTGTCGACAGCGTAGGCTGGTAGACCTAGCTCGAGCCCCAGTTTTCTCACTTCGTCTTTGAAAAGTTCTCTTAGTGGCTCGATAAGCTCAAATTTCATCCAATCTGGCAAACCGCCCACATTGTGGTGAGATTTGATAGTTTTTGATGGACCTTTGACACTTACTGACTCTATTACATCAGGATATAGCGTGCCTTGAGCCAAAAATTTGCAATCAGCGTGTTTTTTTGCCTCAGCTTCAAAAACTTCAATAAAAGCATGCCCTATAATTTTTCGTTTTTGCTCAGGATCAGTTACATCTTTTAGTCTCGTTAGGAACATATCTTCTGCATCTACGGTTATAAGCTCTCTTTTTATGGAGTGTGCAAAAATAGCTTGAACTTGTTCGACTTCGTTACCACGAAGAAGTCCGTTATTGACAAATACAGGTATAAGCTTGTCACCAATAGCCTCAACCAAAAGTGCAGCCGTAACCATACTGTCAACACCGCCACTAACCGCACATAGGACTTTGTCATTTCCGACTTTTGCCTTGATTTTTGCAATTTGTTCTTTTGCAAAATGTCCCATATTCCATGTGCTTTCGAGCTTACAGATATGTTTTGCAAAGTTTTTTAGCATCGTTGCACCCATCACTGAGTGAGCTACTTCTGGGTGAAATTGAAGAGCGTATATGTTTTTTGACTCGTTGGCAATAGCTGAGAATTCCGAGTTCTCTGAGTGCCCTATTCTCTCAAATCCAGCAGGAAGTTTCGTTACTTTGTCGGCGTGGCTCATCCAAACAACAGAAGAGCTTGGAATATCTTTGAATAGTGCAGACACATGTCCGTGTATCTCATCAAAATTTAGTGTAGCTTTGCCGTATTCGTGATGGTCAGCTCTTTCGACCTCGCCGCCAAACATATGTGTGATAAGCTGCATTCCATAGCAAATACCCAAAACTGGTAATCCTAGCTCAAAAAGAGCTTGGTCAACCTTGTAAGCACCTTCATCATAGACACTAGAAGGTCCGCCTGATAGGATTATGCCTTGAGGATTTTTTTCTGTTATCTTTTCAAGTGGTTCGCTGTACGGTACTATTTCGCAATACACACCCTCTTCTCTAAGTCTTCTTGCTATTAGCTGAGTATATTGTGAACCAAAGTCCAGTACTATTATTGGTACATTTTTCATTATTATTTCCTCTACTTTTCTTCGTTTTGTATCATATGAGCACCGAGCGACTCTGTGCGATTTAATGCTGATTGTATCATATTTTTGGCTACAAACAGCCTGAGCTTGGCGGTTCTGCCAACACCACTAGACAACCAAATATTAACTTGTTCCATGGCTTCATTTAGACCCCTTGGGCTTCTGACAATTCCTACCTTTTCCCACATAAGTGTTCTGAGTGACTGTTTTATATTGTTGTCGCCGTCAATAAATAGTTTTTCATCGCAAGCATCAAACACTTTATCACCAAAATCAGCTATTTTTGTTAGTTTTTTTGCCACCACTTTTGCAAAAACTATACCCTCCAAAAGAGAGTTGCTAGCGAGCCTGTTTGCACCATGCACCCTGTTTGATGCAGCTTCACCTATTACAAATAGATTTTGAAATCCGTCTACTAGACCATCAAGAGAGCATTTTATACCACCTATTGCATAGTGGAAGGCTGGATATATCGGAACTCTATCTTTTGGCAAGTCAAAACCTAGTGAGCTCATATTTTCGTAGATATTTGGAAATCTTTTCTTGAAGTATTTTTCCTCAAAATTATCGAACGATAAATAAGCTCTAAGACCGCTCTCCTTGGTATATTTTGCTATCGCAATGCTGACGATGTCTCTAGGGGCTAGCTCTCCTCTGCTATCATAGTCGAACAAGAATCTTTTGCCATTGTCATCTACAACATGAGCGCCCTCGCCTCTTAATGCCTCCGTTAGAAGCACTTTCCTGGCATATCTAGGGTCGTGATACACGGTAGGATGAAACTGCATCATCTCCATATCTTGTAGTTTTCCGCCTTTTTCAAGCACAATACCGTGAAGGTCAGCAGAGATAGAGGACTCGTTTGTGCTGTAAAGGTAGAGCGAGCCAACCCCGCCACTAGCGATAATCACACTGTTTGCATAGATATTTTCAATTTTCTCATTTTTGGTCAAAACAGTAGCGCCATAACAGACTCCATCTTGCACTAGCAAGTCAACAACGATGGTGTGGTCAAGTATTGGATGGGGATTGGCTTTTATCAAAAACTCAAAAAGCTCTTTGCCAGTCGCGTCTCCGTCAGCATGTACTATTCTATTTGCCGAGTGAGCAGCCTCTTTGGTAAAAAGAATATTGCCGTCCGCATCTGTGTCAAAACACATACCCATACCAACCAAGTCATCTAGCACACTTAGGCTCTCATTGCAAAGCAGACTCACAGAATCTTTGTCGCACATACCAGCTCCAGCTCTGAGCGTGTCATCTATGTGAGATTTTGCATCACTTTCACTTCTGGATAGAGCGATACCGCCCTGAGCTAGATATGTATTGCAAGCCGAAATATCACTTTTCGATAGAATCAGGCATTTTTCGTCTTTTGGTATGTTGCAAGCCAAATACAAACCGGCTACGCCTGTGCCGATAATCAGATAATCGTACCGCAAGTTATTTACAGTTTGTAGTAGTATTGGTGTCTGCACCCTCACCTGAAACAGAGGAGTTTGAGTCGATTTTGTTTTGTTCTGCTGTTGCGTTGTACTCTATGGTTTTGCCATCTTTTGTGATATAAACTGGGTCACCTTTGTAGCCGC
>CAZNYV010000043.1:0-14903 GCA_964577355.1 uncultured Campylobacteraceae bacterium | reverse complement strand
AGCTACGAGTCAACCCTGCCCTAATCAGCTCTGAACATATCTTGGCAGATGTTGATGGCGTGATGAATGGCGTAGCTATCGTAGGCGACAAAGTCGGCGAGACTATGTATTATGGTGCTGGAGCTGGCGGAGATGCAACTGCTAGTGCTGTTATCGCGAACCTTATCGAGATAGCCAGAAGCGAATCACCAGCGGCGATGATGGGCTTTAACAAGCCACTAGAGACAGGATTGAGACTCGCCAACAAAGGCGACATAAGCACAAAATACTATATCAGAATCGAAGCAAAAGATGAAGTTGGTGTACTCGGCAAAATAGCAACACTACTAGCCGAACACAAAATTTCAATAGAAAACTTCATGCAAAAGAACAAAGGAAGCTCAGCGAGCCTACTTCTCAGCACCCATACAGCAAATGAAAATGATATTCAAAACGCACTCGTGTCGATAGCAAAACTAGATTGTATTGCAAAAACACCAGTGATGATAAGAATAGAAGGCTAATCACAACGACGGGGATTTTCTCCGTCGCCGATTAGGTCTATAGTGCCCAAACTAAAATACATATCTCACTACTCTGAGCACACCAAAGAACAAGCCAGACGCTTGATAAACGATGAAACTCTAGGCAAATACCTTCTCAAGAAATACCCTCGCACACACAATATCACGACCGAAAAAGCTCTTTATGAGTATGTTTTGAGGCTCAAAAACGAATCAATGCGAAAATCCCAACCCCTCAGCAAAATATCATACGATGGCAAGATAAGCGACATTCACTCCGCGCTTGGTCTGCATACTTTGAGCATAAGAGTACAAGGTGGAAAACTAAAAGCAAAAAATGAAATCCGCGTAGCATCGCTGTTCAAAACCGCTCCTGAGGAGTTTTTGAGGATGATAGTGACACACGAACTAGCGCATCTAAAAGAAAAATCGCACGACAAAGCATTTTACGCACTATGTGTAAATATCGAGCCGTCTTATCATCAGCTGGAATTTGACACTAGACTATATTTGACACATCTTGACTTGTTCGGCGAGCTGTATACATAGCCCATATATGTTCAAACTAGCTTGTTTTGTTATAATGTACACATAATTTATACAAAAGGTATCGTATGAAATTTCTCTTTCCACTACTATCCATCGCTGCAATTTTCTTTTTCTTGTACCAAAAAGGCATCATCTTTGCAAATTTTGAATCAGTAACAGCTGAGCAAGCAAATGCAATGCTACAAAAAGATAGCAACAACACCGTCCTTATCGATGTTCGGACGATAGGTGAATATCAAGGTGACGGACGCATCAAGGGCGCTGTTTTGTTCCCTCTACAGACACTGGGTAGTGACTTGGCAAAGCTTGAAAAATACAAAAACAAAAAACTACTCGTATATTGCAGAAGTGGCTCAAGAAGCGTCTCGGCAACTAGAATGCTTGTGGGAGCTGGCTTCAGCGCCGTAAATATGAGTGGCGGAATCAACAGCTGGAAAGCTAGCGGATACAAAGTAGAAAAATAGAGTTGATATTGAAAAACAAAATAGCCCGGTTTCGCAATGTCAGTGTGAGCTACGGCGGAGAAAATGTACTTCAAGATGTCAATCTCGAAATAGAGCAGTTCGAGCATTGCGCTATCCTAGGCGCGAACGGCTCTGGCAAATCGACACTGATAAAGCTATTTTCCAACGATGTCTATTCTAGATTTTCGGCAAACTCCACCAAAAAGCTATTTGGCAAAGAGCAATGGAGTATCTTTGAACTCAAAAAACAGCTAGGCATCATTACAAATGATTTGCACTATTACATGCAAAAAGAGACACCTGACATAACTGGATTTGAAGCTGTTATCTCGTCGTATCACAGCTCAATCGGAGTCTTTGACAACCAAGAATATAGCGAAGCTCAAGCACACACGACCATAGAGGTCATGAAGAGGCTAGGAATCGAAAGCTTGCTAGAAAAACCTCTATGCGAGATGTCGACTGGGGAGCTGAGAAAGTGCATCATCGCAAGAGCGCTCGTCCACAATCCAAAAGCGCTTCTACTAGATGAGCCGACAGTCGGACTGGACATCAAAGCACAGATAGATTTCATCGACACACTCAGGAGCCTATCAACCGAAGTGACTATCATCCTGATCACGCACCATATCGAGGAGATTTTTCCAGAGGTCAAAAAAGTCATCCTGCTCAAAGACAGAACCATATTCCAGCAGGGCGACAAAGACAGCTTGATGAACTCTCAAAATCTCTCTCATATATTTGGGGTTGATTTGGAGCTAGGATTTGACGGTGGTAGGTATTTTATGAAGAGTGCAATCATGGCAAATTAACATCTCGGGGAATATTTTTTGCTTGCTTTTTGCAACTACAACAAAGTGAGAAAATATGGAAACCTCTAGCGATTACCTGAACAATATAAGCTTATTAAAACAGCTTCACACTACGGCAGACAGAGCGAAAATGCAATCCCCTTATGCCGATAGCTTCGAGGCGATATATCAAAAAGCCATGCAAAGCGATGTCAAACTAGACAACGCAAAAAGCTTCCTGAGTGGACTAAGTAGCGATGAGCTGACTACACTGCAGAAATACGACGGGCTTGCCGATGCGGTAAATGTCGGGGCATTGAGTAGTGAGGGAGCCTACAATCTGCTGATGCACGACAGCGAAAAATATGACTTCAACGGCGACGGTGTAGTGCAAGACGGCGCGGCAAATATGGCTCCAATCATCCCAGCTGGTATGGATAACAGTGTCAAACAAGCCTATATTACATCGCTCAACTCTCTAAGCGACGGTGACAGACTCATGGCAATGACTCTCTCATTTGATATGGGAAGACTCACCTCTCAGATAAACGGCACTCCATACACTCCGCAAAAGATAGACTATGATTATTTGTCAAAACGGGTAAATGACATTTTGCATCCACAACCACAAGCCTACTCATCCGAAGAGGTCAAAAGGTCTATTAGCGCATTTTGGGATAAGTTTCAAACTGAATTTATGGAAAGCAGCAAAGCATAAGACAAATTGATTTTGTAGACTGCAAACTTCGCTCAATTCAAGCTAAACAGACTATAATCCCAAAAAATTAAAAGGAGACAGTATGAGTAATATATCGTGTGTTACAATCATGCTGTCTTCGGCTCTTCACACTTGGCGCTAAGCGCCTAATCCTTTTTACACTTCAAAGCAACAACCATTAATCATATTTACAAAAAACACAAAAGGATAACCATGTCAAAACTAGAACTAGATAATGTAATTTTTATAGGAAGAACTTTCGAGGAGTATACAGCAATGTTTGGTCTAAATCCAAGCGAATTGGCTGGACTCAAAATTCTCGATTGTCCCTGGCGGGGCGTGTTCCTTTACGGCTCATGCAAATAAACTAGGTGCCTATGCGTCCTCAATAGACATACTCTACTCGTTGGGGTTTGATAGGTTAAGAGAGCTTGGACGAGTCGGCATTGAAAAAATATATACAAATACCACATGGATGCAAGGACATAATTTTGCTTTCTATGGTGATTTGGCAGGACATAGGCGGGCTAGAGAGTCGGCTTTTGCTGATTTTTCGGCTGATTTCAATACTTCAAATTACCACTACGGCAAACTCCCAAATCTCGAAGCCCTAGATGACGCATTTGATTTGTGTTTGAGCGGGCATTTTTTGTTTACATATGACGATAGGTTTGATTACGATTTCCATCTGTCGAGCATACTAGAATTATGCAGAGTGGCACGAGAGGTTCGAATATTTCCTCTGGTTGATATGAATAATTCCAAGAGTGGAAGCGATAAACCGTTTAGCCCGTTTGTCTATAAGCTGATAGACAAACTACCAAATTTCAAACTAAAGCCTGAAATCATACCTGTGGATTTTGAGTTTCAAAAAGGTGCTGGATATATGATGAAAATCGTGAGAAACAAATAGTCAATTATGTTCCGATAAAATAGGCGAAAACATCTAGCAAGGAGATGGGATGATACAAGCAGAATTTGCTGAGCGTTTCGCACACGAGTGGATAGAGGCGTGGAATGCGCATGATCTGGACGCTGTATTGACGCACTACACGGATGATTTTGAGATGAGTTCGCCGTTTATCACCGCGTTTCGTCCCGAGTCGGGCGGGACGCTCAGGGGCAAAGAGGCGGTAAGGGCGTATTGGTCTGCGGCACTAGAGAAATACAGCGATTTGCATTTTGTACTCGAAGATATCTTCGTCGGGGCAGATTCTATAGCACTCACATACACATCTGTGCTAGACAAAAAAGCTGTCGAGGTTTTCTTTTTTGACGAAAACGGCAAAGTTTTTAAAGCTGTGGCGCATTATTGTTGAAAAGCTTATCAATTCTTTTCCAAAATAATATTAAGACCCTCGCTTTCCAATGGCGGTTCAAAAAATGAAGTGACATGATTGAATGTCGCTTCATTATCGAACTGCGCCCGCTCAGGCTGTTCATTTCTTCGTTTGGCGATTTGTGACAAGCATTGCTCATTACTCAAATCGAGAAAAATCATCTCATGCTCACAACCGATTTCTGAACACAATTGTTTAAACCATGCTCTTTGGCGCGCCGTATTTGCGGGGAAATCCATGACTACATTTGTACCTGTAGCTAAAATTTGTTGTACATGTGATTTCACAAACAGCTTGATAATCGCAGAAAATTTCAAATAATCATCAAACGAGTTAATCTGATTGGGATAATGTGATGCAAGCCAATCATCCTCCGACAATAGCACCGCATTTTTTTCGACAGAGAGGGCTTTTGATTTTGTAGATTTTCCGGCTCCCATTTTTCCACAGAAAAAAGTCAATATTCCTTTTTTATTCAAAAAAAATCCTTTTTAGTTTGCTAGCAACAGTTCAGACTTTGATTTCAAAACCAAGCATCTATTTCATCTATTGCAAATCTTATATCATTCATATCTTTACATTTTTTGGTTCTATCATTTTATTCCTATTCTGTGTATAACGTTTGGCACGTCCGCTCGATGGAAGGGTTAGGCGACACTGTTTGTATTGGACGACGAGCCATGCGCGCTCATGTTTGCCCCACCAACATGTGGCGCGGATCGTAGTAGCCACGAACCGACACGATTTGTCCGTCTACGACGCGGATGTGCTCCGCAAACGGAATTGTTCCGAAGGTTGTATCGATGTTGAGGAGGGCGACGCAGTGTTCGCCATCGACGACGAGACGAATGATTTCGATATGCTTGACGATTCTTGCAAACCGCTCCGTGCCTTCAATGAAGGCCACCGCACCCTGGTACGTATTCATAGGAAAGACACCAATCACCTCCGGATGAATTGGGAGATTCCTTGGATCGTTTCGACGAACAGCATCGATGTATTTCTCGACCACGCTAGTTACTTGAGTTCTCATATGATTCCTTTTTGATTCGTTAGGCATTGTAATATTTATTAATGAATTTTTTAAAATCTGAATCTGCATGTACTATTGAAATAGCTCTTCTATACGGGTGAGGTTTAAAGTTTTCACCTGTGATTTCATACTTTCCATATTCAAAACATTGTATGCTTTCAACTTCAATGGTATGTGCAAAATCACCGATTGTTTTATTGTAGTCGAAATAATAATTATTTTTTATAGTTGCTATGGTAAAGTAATTTTTATTCTCTAGGTGATGATTATAAGAATCACCATTCCAAACCTTTGGAATGAAAATGATATCTCCTTTTTTCATCTCCAGCATGTATCGTAAAATGTTTAATCTGCCTTTCGCTATTTCACACCATTTGGTTTTATTTTGGATTTCTTCAATATCACCAATTTTTTGTTTTGCAATGATAAAATTACGAATCCAATAGTCCTCACCTTCTTCTTTGAATTTATTTACAATGGACAAATCAAGCCCTTCATATCCCCATGTTTGTCTTAATCGACCATAGCAAAACAGTTCATTCCATAGAAAATGTTCATAGCCACAATATTCAATTTCTGTATGAATATATTTTTTTAAATTTGTTTCTAGTTCTGTTTGATATTCATCATAAAAGCTTTTTGCACAATGTTTGACTGGTTCGCCTGGTTCACCAATCGCAAATCTAAAAATATATATTCGTTGATTATCTTCCATATTTTCTCTTTCTGTTGCCTAACTATTTATTCATACCCAAAATGTACTATTTTGATAGAAATTTACAAGATAATCGAACATTCAAAACATCTTCAAATCCGAAACATCCAAGCAAAATCCTACAAATTGACTAATTTTCAAAATATTCTACACCGTTGTTCTTAAAAAGTTTCCTTAAAGGGTCAATTTGGATGTTGCCACTGCAAACGCTTCGCATTAACACATTGGCACTATAATACGCCGTATATTTAGCAACAAACAAGGATTGCGATGAGACGAGCAGAATTTGAGGTCAAAGACAAATCAGCGTTAGAAAACTTGCTAGCTGAGTGCGAACACGGGACTTTGAGTCTCGTAGATGACGGTGAGCCGTATGGCGTACCTCTAAATTTCGTCTACTTCGATGGTGCAGTCTGCTTTCACGGTGCAAGAGAGGGGCGAAAGGCTGAGGCAATAGCCAAAAGTCCAAAAGCCTCGTTTTCCGTAGTGAAACCCTATTCGCTCATTCCTTCGTACTTTAGTGACACGGCGGCGTGCCCCGCTACGCAGTTTTTTGCATCTGCACACATATCAGGAAATATTGAGCTAGTCGAGGACGACAATGAAAAGTGCGCCATCCTAAATGCCATGATGCAAAAACTCCAACCAGAAGGCGGATATGAGAAGATAGAAGTGATAAATCCGATATACACCAAGATGGTGGCAAAGACGGCAGTCTGGAGGCTGACGCCATCACACACTTCACTAAAAATCAAAGCTGGGCAAAACCTCTCCGAAGAGCGCAAGGCGAATATTGTTGAGAAATTAAAAAGTAGAAACAAAGAGCAAGATATGCTCACAGCATCAAAAATAATGGAGCCTAGCAAATGACCTCACAAAATTTCTCCCTCCCAAACTACCTCGCCCGCATCGGCTTTGAGGGCAAGCCAAAGGCTGACATTGAGACGCTTTTACAGCTAATGCAAAAGCAACTCCAATCCGTGCCGTTTGAAAACACGGAAGTCCAAGCAGGTCGTATCCCGTCGCTCATTCCCGAAGACATCGTGCGCAAAATCATAGATGACAAACGCGGTGGCTACTGCTACGAGATAAACGGGCTGTTTGCGATGGCGCTCACGGCTATCGGCTTCAAGTGGTATTTCGCAGGAGCTAGACCGATGTTCTACCCGACGCGCAGACCCAAAACACACATGGTCATCATCGCAGAGCTGGACGGTGTGAGCTATCTATGCGATGCGGGATTTGGTGGATATGGACTCAGAGAGCCTTTTGAGATTGGCGAAAATGCCCATGCGGTACAAAACGGCGATGAGTTCAAAATAGAGCTAATAGATGGTGAATATGTGCTCAGCTCCCTTGTAGCGGGTGAGTGGATGAGGCAGTACGGCTTCGCTCTTGCACCGCAGGAGTGGATAGAGTTTAGCCTCGCCAACTATTTCAACGCCACCCATCCAGACACGATTTTTACGCAGAAAAAGCTCGCCATCATGCAAACTCCAAACGGGCGCAAAATCCTCTTGGACAACGAGCTAAAAATCATAGAAAACGGCGTAATGACAAAGCACGAAGTGAACTACAAAAATACCGCAGAGGAGCATTTCGGGCTGACCGTAGGCTACATAATCTCCAAAAGCTCTTTGGCAAAAGTATTTGGGGATTCGCAGATAAGTTCCAGCTTGTGACTTTTTAGGAAGTTCGCACCGTTTTTGGTCATCTCTTTTTCGCACACGAAATAACCGCTCTCAAGCCCGTAAGTCAGCTCGTTTGCCACCATCCGTTCTGTGTCTTTTTGGAATGTCAGCCCTAGCAAGAGATATTTTTTGTCTTTTCGGTACTCTTTGAGCATCGGCGGAACAGCAAAACCACCCATCGCCTCCGTAATCCAATCGACAAAATCGGCATCCGAGACAATATGTGTCGGTTTTGGAGCGTGGCAACCCATCGGCTTGAAGATTATAGGACGGTCAAGTCTCAAATCCTCTTTCATAACTCCATTGTATTTTTTGGTCGCGACATCATACTCGTGAATCTCGAATCTATCTAGCTCCGCACCTAGCCTAGCTTTGCCCAGTATCACCGAGTGCGCAGTATCAGCATATATAGACAACAAACTATCGTCGTAATTGGTGTCGATGATGTATTTTGGTAGGAGTTTGGCGACTAGCTCATGCACCGTACAACCGGATATTTTTTGCGAGAAAATCGCCGTCAGCCTCTTTTCCAGCGTAGTCCTGCCGTCACGGTGTTCGATATTCATAGCCGCTCTGGAGTATTCGTACATCAGCTTTGGAGCCATCGCTCTGCCGTTGTTGAGAGCCAAAATCAGCGAATCGCTATCGTGAGGCACACTAGAGCCGTCCGCAAAAGTCGCACCAGAGAAAATCCCCATACCTAGATACAAAATCGTATCCCCGTTTTTTAGCTCAGTTGCTACTTGTTCTAGATTCATTTTTTTCCTTGATTTGCTATTTTGAAAACATCATCTCTCGAGACGAGTTGCCCACGATGAATACCCCGAAGCTATCGCTATTCTACCCATCGGGTCAAAGTCTCTCTTTTAGATGTTTAACAAAATCACTAATGACACCCTGTGCCCGTATATACATTGAGCGCTTTTCCTAGATTGAAATAGAGCTTGTCGAGATTGAACTCATCTTCTATATTTTTGCAAATCTCTTTGTAAAACAGCACAAAATCACGACTGATGACAAAAAGAGCTTTTGTCAGTTTGCCACAAAGCTCACCGCTGTTTATCTTTGTACCAAACTCACAAGAGTACTCATCATCCTCATCTGTGACAAATTTGAAAAACTCCATTCCCTTTATCACTTCCTGCCCTTTGCCGAGGACAAAAACCGCCTCAAAGCCTTCGACGCTTTTTGAGGCAAATTCACTATCTAGCTCTCTCAGCTGTGACAAAAACGAATCATCGATGATAGGTGCGGAGACTAGAAGCGTAGTCACGCCTCTTATTGGTGCGACATAGTCAGAGTTGTCGGGGAATTTTAGGTTGATTTTCTCGACACCATAGCCTATATCCACGCCATCATCTAGCTCAAATGATTCGTTTTTGTAAGAAATCATTATGCCGCTTTGTGAATCGCGTCAGATGGACATACAGATACACACGCCAGCTCACCACCATCGCACTCAGAGCATTTGTTCGCCAAGACAAAATATATATCTTCGCCGTTTGGATTTTTGCTCTCATCCACAATCGCCATATTTGGACACTCATCGATACAAGCTCCACACACCACGCAATCACTATTTATCACTACTGCCATCTCGCACTCCTTGATTAAAATTGTACAAATCAATTTGCATTTGAGATTCCATACAAATACGAATACAAACAACACACTTTTTGCCTGATTTTGGTATCATCGCACAACTACAAAAATATTCTAAGGAATCTCCTAAATCATGATAAACAAGTTAATCGCAAAGATTTTGGGTACAAAAAACGAAAAAGAACTCAAAAGATATAGAAAAAGAGTCGCTCTAATCAACGAGCTTGAGCCAAAATACGAAGCAATGAGTGACGACGAGCTGAAATCAGCATTTGAAAAACTAAAACACAGAGTGCTAGGTGACGAGTCACTGGACAATGTACTGGATGATTCATTTGCTATCACCAGAGAGGCTTCAAAAAGAGTCCTTGGTATGCGACATTTTGATGTGCAGATGATAGGCGGTTTGGCGCTCAACGAAGGCAAAATAGCAGAGATGAAGACTGGCGAGGGTAAAACTCTTGTCGCAACACTTCCTGTCGTCTTGAATGCAATGACAGGCAAAGGTGTGCATGTAGTAACAGTCAATGACTACCTAGCAAAAAGAGATGCCACAGAAATGGGTATGCTATACAACTTCCTAGGACTCAGCGTCGGCGCAATACTATCTGACGAAGAAGATGAAGAAATCAAAAAAGCCGCATACGATGCAGACATCACTTATGGCACCAACAACGAGTATGGTTTTGACTACCTCAGAGACAACATGAAATACTCCAAACCAACACAAATGCAGAGAAGTCACTACTTTGCCATCGTCGATGAAGTAGACTCGATTTTGATAGACGAAGCAAGAACTCCGCTAATCATCTCTGGTCCAACCAAATCATTTATGGGTCAATACGAAGAAGCAAACAGAGTCGCGCTTGCCTTGACGATAGATGAAGACTTCACAGTTGATGAGAAAAACCGTGTCATTCTGACAACAAATGACGGTATCGAAAAAGCTGAAAAACTCTTTGATGTCGGTAACCTATACGATGTAGAAAACTCCATCTTGCTACACAGACTAGACCAAGCTCTCAAGGCAAACTATCTATTCAAAATCGATGTAGACTATGTCAATAGAGACAATGAAATCATCATCGTGGACGAGTTCACAGGCAGACTCTCAGAGGGCAAGAGATATTCAGAGGGACTCCATCAAGCACTAGAGGCAAAAGAGGGTGTTCTCATCAAAGAAGAGTCGCAAACACTAGCAGATATTACATTCCAAAATTATTTCAGACTCTACGAAAAACTAGCAGGTATGACAGGAACGGCGCAGACTGAGGCGACGGAGTTTAGTGAGATTTATGGTCTCGATGTCATCTCTATACCTACAAATGTACCAGTCAAAAGAACTGACCTAAATGACTTGATTTACAAAACAGAAGAAGAGAAGTTCGAAGCAGTAATCAAAAGGATTACAGAACTCAACCAAAAAGGTCAGCCTATCCTCATAGGTACAGCAAGTATCGAAAAAAGTGAGCAGCTACATGAATTGCTGAAAGTCGCAAAAATCCCACACACTATACTAAATGCCAAAAACCATGAAAAAGAGGCAGAAATCATCAAAGGTGCAGGTAGCAAAGGTGCGGTCACTGTCGCCACAAATATGGCTGGACGAGGTGTCGACATCAGAATCACCGATGAGATAAAAGAGCTAGGCGGTCTTTGCATCATAGGAACAGAGAGACACGAGAGCAGAAGGATAGACAATCAGCTCAGAGGTAGAAGCGGACGACAAGGTGATGTTGGTGCGAGCCAGTTTTTTCTCTCTCTCGACGACACACTTTTGAGAATATTCGGCGGAGATAAAATCAAAAGCATCATGAATAGGCTAGGTCTCGAAAGGGGCGAATGTATCGAATCTGGAATTGTCACAAATGCTGTAGAAAAAGCTCAGAAAAAAGTCGAGAGTATGCACTATGAGAGCAGAAAACACCTACTGGAGTATGACGATATAGCAAACGCACAGAGAAAAATCATCTATAGCTTCAGAAATGAACTACTAGATGACGGTTGCGATGTTGAAGCCAAACTAAACGAAAACAGATTTGTTTATGTCACAAATATATTAGCAGATTGTGGTATCTTCGACGGACTTGAGAGTGAAGATTTCAATATCGAAAGATTAACAGAACTGCTTGTGGAAGATATAAATATGTTTGTCTCCGAGTCGGAACTCAACAAAACATCTTATCAAGCTCTACTGGAGTCGGTTGTCGGCACAATGCAAATGTTCTATTCACAAAAAATGAACCATGTCAAACCAGATGTCAAAAAAGAGATAGAGAAGGTACTCTATTTGCAAGTGTTAGACACTGCATGGAGAGAGCATTTGTATCAAATGGATATACTCAAAACAGGTATCGGGCTCAGAGGTTACAACCAAAAAGACCCACTTGTTGAATACAAAAAAGAGAGCTACAAACTATTTACAGAGCTAGTAGAAACAGTCAAGATGACAGCTGTAAGGTCACTTCATGCTTTCAGAATCGAGAGCGAAGAAGCGAGAGAGCAAGCGATGGATGGCGAAGCAGAGATAAATATCATACCTGCCGAAGAGAAGAAAAAAGCTAGACAAGAGGCTTACAACAAAAAAAAGAGTAAATAATTGAGAGTTCTTAGAGCCTAAAATGGACAAAAAATTTGTCGCCTTTGTAGTCAAAAAATATCTCAAATTTGACCGCTCACAGCCATTTATATCTGTGACGGCTCTTTTGGCTTTTTTTGGCGTCATGATTGGAGTCTTTGTACTTATTGTCGCTATGGCTATTATGAATGGATTTGACAAAGAGTTTGAACGAAAACTCTTCACTATGAACTACCCCCTGACAATCTACTCAAAAACAGCACAATACACAGATATTAGCGTGGCCACTGAACTTGCAAAAAGATTTCCTGATATGAAATTTAGCCCATTTTTGCGAAGCAGCGCCATCATCAAATCATCCTCTCAGATGGATGGAGCTGTCGTATTTGGAGTTGATTTTGACCTAGAAAGCAAGATAAATCCGATTTTTGCTGATGCGATAAAAGGCAAATCATTTACGGATTTTGAATGTATCATAGGTAGTGGACTCAAAAAAGACTTGGACAGTATCAACGAAAAAAGAATCACACTGATATTTGCCAATTCAGAGCCAGGCGGGATGGATATTTCACCGACCATCAAAAGATTTGTTGCAGAAAAATCATTCCATTCAGGACTTATCGCATACGACAAGAGCTACATATATACCAGCTCAAAAGATTTGGCAAAAGTACTCAGAGTAGATAGTAGTATGACCGACGGAATACATGTCTATAGTCCAGACCCATTCAAAGACAAGGCTCGCCTGCAAAACCTGCTCGGGGATGATTTTGGAGTCGTAGGATGGTGGGAACAAAACGGTAATTTCTTCTCAGCTCTAGCCCTAGAAAAACGAGCCTTATTCATAGTTCTTATGCTCATCATCGTAGTGGCATCGCTCAATATTATCAGCTCACTGTTGATGACAGTGATGTCCAGACGAAA
This sequence comes from uncultured Campylobacteraceae bacterium, assembly GCA_964577355.1. GTDB lineage: Bacteria > Campylobacterota > Campylobacteria > Campylobacterales > UBA6016 > CAZNYV01. The sequence continues at coordinate 1,995 of CAZNYV010000043.1, read as the reverse complement.
AGAGATAGCGCTTCTGCTTTCACTAGGTGCATCCAAAAAAGAGATAAAGGCGATATTTTTCTATCTAGGTCTAATCATCGGAAGTGGTGGGATTATAGTAGGAACAATTTTAGCGCTTATTGGTCTGTATTTGTTAGGCAATTTTGACCTAATCTCTCTACCAGCAGATGTATATGGAAGCTCAAAACTGCCACTTGAACTATCCAAAATAGATTTTGTCCTCACACTTCTAGGCTCTATCGTAGTGGTCCTAGCATCATCATATTATCCAGCAAAAAAAGCTAGCGAAGTGGATATTTTAACAACGCTGAGAAACGAATAGTGGATAGCATCACCCTCATTGTCACAGTCTCACTATATGTGCTTCTAGCGCCTTTTATATCAAACATCATTCGAATCCCAATTACAGTTGTTGAGATTTTATTAGGAGTACTTGGAGCATATTTTGGATTCTTGGGCTCAAATGAATACTTTTTTATTATTGCAAAAGTTGGATTTCTATTTTTGATGTTTGTAGCTGGTCTTGAGGTCAACCTCAAAGAGTTTGCAAAACTACGAAAAGACTTTCTTCTCAGAGCAGCTCTATATTTCACAATGCTCTACTCTCTGGCACTTATCGCCTATCACGCCTTATCACTATCACCTATATATATTGTAGTATTACCAATATTTTCTCTCGGTATGATAATGGCTCTCATAAAAGACTACGGCAAGCATCAACCATGGCTTAGCCTTGCGCTCACCATCGGCATAGCAGGAGAGGTCATAAGTATTATTGCTATCACCATTCTGACTGGCGCGCTCTCTTTTGGTTTTGGTCTTCAATTTCTCAAAATTCTGTTAACGATGGCACTATTTGTCTTTGTAGCCATCGGAGTGTTCAAAATATCAAAAACCCTTTTTTGGTGGTTCCCAGAACTCAAACTTATCATCATTCCATTTCAAGACAACAAAGATCAAGATATTAGGTTTGCAATGGCTCTATTTTTCGGAATGATTGCGATGGTGCTCTGGCTACGAATAGATATGGTTTTGGGCGCTTTTTTTGCTGGTATTTTTCTATCATCGTTTTTCAAGCACAAAACAGACCTGCACAACAAACTTCTATCGTTTTGCTTTGGTTTTTTTGCCCCAATATTTTTTATCCATGTCGGCTCTACACTGGATCTAAATACGCTATTTATGCCACAAATCGTCAAAAAAGCGATGCTAATAGTAGGCTTGATTGTCGGTATAAGGCTAATTGCCTCTTTTGTGGTCTTCTATGGAGCACTAAAACTCAAAAATACTCTTTTGTTCACCCTTTCAAACTCCATGCCTTTGACATTCATGGTGGCAGTTGCGACAATAGGACTAAACGCTCATGTAATTAGCAAGCATGAGTACTTTTCAATAATACTCGCCAGTATAGCGGATGCTATTGTTGTGATGACAGTAATCAAGTTGCTTTTCAACTTTTTTAACACACAAAAAGCAGTCAGTAAAGTCCAATAGCTAAGAGAAGAGCTCTCCAATTGCCAGCTTGAGGGCATTCAAATCTTCGGTACGATTGACAAACTCTCTGAAATGTGCTGCACCATCCATGCCTTTTGAGTATGTATGCAGATGTTTGCGAAACATTATAATGCCTCGTTCGCCGTGAAATTCGACCATCGAATCAAGATGCGCCAAGACAACTTCTCGTTTTAGCTGGTTTGTGACCTCACAACTCCCTTCTTTGATCTGTTGAAATATCCAAGGTGAACCTATTGCGCCTCGACCAATCATCAGCCCGTCTGCTTTGGTAATTCTCAGCACTTCCATAGCCTTTTCGTAGCTAGTGATGTCACCATTGGCGATAACAGGTATTTTTAGCGCCTCTTTTATCCTACCTATCTCCTCGTAGTCTACTTCACCACCGAATTTCTGGGCTCTCGTACGACCATGCACCGCCAAAAAATCAATACCACAATATTCACAAATCTTGGCAATCTCTACGCCATGTGTTCGTTCAAA
>CAZNYV010000042.1:0-14983 GCA_964577355.1 uncultured Campylobacteraceae bacterium | reverse complement strand
CGGTTTTGCAACGGATATCGCGATTCGCAAGGCGAAGGAAATCCATGTGGCATGCGTAGGACTGATCGAGGCCACCCACACGGGCCGCATCGGCTGGTTTGCGGAGCGGGCAGCGGAACAAAATGTTATTGCGGCAATTGGAATATATGGCGGGGCAACAGTTAAGACAGGAAGTTTTGCTGGTTTTGATGAGTTCGGCGTAGAAAAAATAGTTACAAAATCAACAGCAAATGTTGTGTATGAGATAGATGGTGAAAATGCGCTTGATATGTACAAAAGATATTTGGGGGATGGTGCCGATGGACTTCCTCTAAGTGGGCTTTATTTTCCTGTTTCGGTCAAAGAGAGTGTTACAGATGTGCCTCTGATTAGAACGCTATTGGCAGTAGATCATGATGCAAAAAGCCTAACTTTTGCTGGAACAATCAAGCAGGGAAGTACGCTTAGACTTATGAAATCAAACATTGACAATCTTATAGACAATGCAGGGTTTGCGGCAAAAAGTGCAAAACTAGAAAATGCTTCATCTGGAGGGCTTTGTTTGGCTGTTAGTTGTGTTGGTAGAATGATTATTATGAAACAGCTTGTAGAAGAGGAGCTTGATGAGGTTCAAGATAACTTGGGTCAAGATATTGCCTTGACAGGATTTTATTCATATGGTGAGCTAGCGCCACATATCGGACTCAAAGACTGTTCGCTCCACAATCAAACAATGACCATCACTACTATTTACGAATAATGCATAGACTTCTCGCTAGACAGATAAAAAGATTTTTTGGCGAGGGGTATGTATTTGATGAGAAAACTCAACAGTTTTTGAATGCCATAAATACATACTATGGTGATAACGAAAAAGAAAACAAGCTCCTAGAAAATGCACTTGATATGAGCACAACTGAGCTCAGAGATGCAAATGATAAGATAAAAAAAGCCAATAGTGATCTTACGAATGCTGTTTTGAATACGCTTAGTGATTGTGTTGTTGCGATGGATTTGGATGGCAATGTGCTCTTTACCAATCCAGCAACTTGCAAGCTTAGCGGATATACTAGTGAAGAGTTGTTGGGCAAAAACTTCCACGAACTTCTACACTATCAAAAACCAGACGGTACGCACTTTCCAAAAGAAGAGTGCGCAATTGTAATGTCTCTTAACCATGATGATATTGAATCAAAAGGCAACAGCTATATTATCAAGAAAAATGGCTCTGTCGCTGATATAAAATATGTTGGTACTGCAATATACCAAAACGGTAGTAGGTTCGGATATGTTATATCATTTCAGGATTTGACCGAGCAAAAACAAAAAGACGAATTGCTAATGCTCCAAAAAAATGCTTTGGATGCAACTGCCAATATGATTGTAATCACTGATAACAGCGGTTTTGTTGAATATGCAAACAAGTCTTTTTATACTTTTTCTGGCTTTGAAGAATATGAGGTAGCTGGAAGACACACCAAAATATTTAGTAGTGGGCTTAATACGAGAGAGTTCTATAATGATATGTGGAAAGTGATTCAAGAAGGGAGAACTTGGGAGGGAATTCTTTATAACAAGAAAAAAGATGGCAGTGTTTATCCGGAAGAGATGACCATTACTCCAATCATAGATTCTCAGGAAATCACACACTTTGTCGCTGTCAAAAAAGATATTACTGACCGATTGGCGAATGAAGAAGCCTTGAAAGATGCGATGACAAAAGCTCTTGAGGCTTCAAAAATGAAATCCGAATTCCTTTCTACAATGAGCCATGAAATTAGAACACCAATGAATGGTATTATTGGTATGGTTGAGATACTGCTCCAAACAGAGTTGGAGCCTGAGCAAAAAGAGTACGCCACTATAGTCAAACACTCTTCTGAGTCGCTCTTGGCTATATTAAACGACATACTCGACTTCTCTAAAATGGAAGCAGGCAAGCTGGATATTATCAATAGTGATTTTGATTTACCAGAGACTTGCAGTGGTATATCGAAACTTTTGGGTTCACAGGCAAAAGAAAAAGGTCTGGAGTTTGTGATAAATATAGACAAATCAATCCCTGTCAATGTTATAGGTGACTCGGTCAGAATTAGACAAGTTATGATGAATCTTATAGGTAATGCTATCAAATTTACCGAAAGAGGTTCCGTAAAAGTCTCTCTTGCTCCTGTTTTACCAATCGATGGTGGATTTATTGTTAGATTTTCTGTTGCTGACACTGGTGTTGGCATACCAAAAACTTCACAAAGAAAGCTATTTAACTCTTTCACTCAAGCAGACAGTTCTACATCTAGGAAGTTCGGTGGTACTGGGCTTGGGCTTGCGATATGTAAGAAGCTTGTTGCTTTGATGGATGGGGATATAGGTGTTATTAGCGAAGAGGGCAGAGGTAGTACTTTTTGGTTTGAAATTCCTCTAAAAACATCAAACATCAATATATTGGACAGGCAAAACGATACCGACATAATTAACAAGTATTATTTGGAAAATATTAGCAACAAGAGGATTCTGCTAGCAGAAGACAATGTTGTAAATCAAAAAATAGCATTGATTCAGCTCCAGAGACTAGGGTTCGAGGTTGATATTGCTCCAAATGGTCAAGAAGCTGTTGACAAGGCATTGCGACATAAGTATGAGCTAATTTTGATGGATTGTCAGATGCCAACAAAAGATGGATATACAGCTACAAAAGAGCTTAGAAGTGCTGGCTATGTCCAACCAATACTTGCCATGACAGCAAATGCAATGCAAGGTGATAGAGAGAAGTGTATCCAGTGTGGTATGAACGATTATATAACAAAACCTATCAACAGCAAAGAGCTTCAAGAGATGCTGTCAAAATGGCTTGACGCTACTCCTGCTGGAGATGGAAGCAATGATAACTTTAACACAAGCAATGCATATCTTGACATGGAGAGACTAGAAGAGTTTTTTGGTGACGATATGGAGATGACAAAAGAGTTTTTGGACATCTATATAGAGTCAACTACAAATATTATTGAAGAGATAATAAAGGAGTTGTCGGTTGAAAATTTCTCAAAACTAAAATCCTTGGGACACAACCTGAAAGGCTCTAGTGCCAATGCAGGTGTTCAAGCTTTGAGTGATATTGGATTTGGTATTGAGACCGCAGCCAAAGAGGAAAAACTAGAGACAATTGGTTCACAAATCGAGAATTTGCGACTGATTTTTGAAAAAGTAAAAGCTGAAATTGCAAATCTGTTTTAAATATGCTTTGTTATAATCACCTTAAAAGATACAAGTTGGAAAAAGGAAAACGCTGATGAATAAAATAAAGGCACTTGTTGTTGATGACAGTGTAACGATTAGAAAAATTATAAAAGCCAATCTAAACAAGCTTGGTATTACTACTGTACATGAAGCTAACAATGGAATGGAAGGCTATAGACTTGCGGTAACCACACCTCTTGATATTGCTTTTGTTGATTTCAATATGCCTGAACTAAACGGACTGGAAATGACAGAAAAACTTCGTGCGGATGCCAGAACAACCGAATTGAAGATAGTTGCTGTGTCATCTGGATTTGATAATGTTATTATAGATAGATTTAAAGAGCTTGGCGTTTTTGATTTTATAGACAAGCCGTTTGATATTACAAAATTTAACAACGCAATCAAACCAATACTTGTCAAAGAAGCATCTGGTGAAAAGAGTCAAGATGGAACAAAGCTTACTCCAGAAATATTGACTCGACTCTTCTCGCAAACACCACAAATAGATATAGATGACACATTGATGAGCTTTAAATTTGGAAATGAGAAAGTAACCATTCCGATAGATAGATTTGTCACATTTGCTTCTCATTTCTTGGATATTCCAGAAGAAGCGACGAATGAGGCTGGCGAGTAGATTATGAAAAGGCAAGCTTTTACGATGATTGAACTTGTTTTCGTCATTGTGATACTTGCTATTTTGGCATCGTTTGCTATTCCTAGGTTGTCAAATATTCAAGATGATGCACTAATATCTAGTGAAAATGCTGGCATTGGTGCTATGAGAACTGCACTCCAAGCACTTCATGGTAAGATTATAATGAATGGTGGAAACGATTTGAATATTACTATCACAAAAGATGACGGTTCACAAGAGATCTGTACTATAAAATCAACCGATATGGTGAATGGCTATCCAAAATATCTCAGCGCAAGTGATGACTACAAAAATCCAACAGCCACGCAGTCGTCCAGCGACAAAACCTTAGCGCTTTTACTTGAACCAAATGCTAGAAAGCAGTGGCAGACAAAATCGGACGGGGCTGATGGAATCAAAATAATAGGCCCCGCTTCAAGCTCAATAACAGACAGAGCATCTAGTATTAACAATAGTGGTTCTTGGTTGTACATCCCTAGTAGTGGAGCTATAGTTTACAAGCCAACCGCATCATTTTGAATACTACTCAACAACTACAATACTATTATGAAGTTGCACCATTAGGGCTCAAACTCGGTGTTTTGACCTATCAAAGCGATATGGAAGTCTCAGTTGGTCAGTATGTAAATATAAAAATCAAGTCAAAAGAGATTGTCGGAGTCATAATAAAAGAGGTTCAAAAACCAAGCTTCAAGTGTCTATCTATAGTATCCATAACTGAGCAATATTTACCTCAAGATATGATTCAAATTGCTCAGTTTTTGGCTACTTATTATGTTTGTGAAATATCAGAAAGTATTGCAATCTTTGAAGCCTTCGATGATACTTCGTATGAATTAGAGCTGTTTGTTGGAAAATCCACATTTGAACTGTCAAACGAGCAACTGCTGGCTTATAATTTCTGCAAAGAGCGCAATCTCTCGCTACTGTTTGGCGATACTGGGAGTGGTAAAACAGAAATCTACATAAGGCTCATTGAAGATGCCTTGAGTAGTGGTAAGAGTGCGATTTTATTGTTGCCAGAGATTTCGTTGACACCGCAGATGGAAAATAGATTGCGTGCTGTTTTTGGTGAGCTTATTTCGCTTTGGCATTCAAAACAGAGCAAAAAATCTAAAGCCCAAACACTAGAGAGAATCAAGCAGGGTAAGACCAGAATTGTTGCAGGTCCTAGATCTGCGCTCTTTTTGCCACTTCGTGATATTGGGGTGATAATAGTTGATGAAGAGCATGATGATGCTTTCAAATCCGAGCAAAGACCGAGATACAATGCAAGAGATATGGCTATCTATTTTGGGAAGAAGTTGGGAGTCAAAGTTGTACTTGGCTCCGCTACGCCATCACTTGCAAGTTACAAAAATATAGAGCACTATAGGCTAAAGGGTGGATTTTTCGAATCCAAGAAGAGGTGGATTTTTGACAATAGTGTCGCTGGAATCGATGATAATGTCGAAAAACATTTGTCAAAAACACTCTCCACAGAGAAGTCTCAAGCTATCATTTTTCTGCCTACTAGAGCCAATTTCAAGTATGTAGTCTGCAATAGTTGCTACAAAAGTGTCGAATGCCCTTATTGCTCAGTAGCGATGAGCTTGCACTTGAACGATAAGCAACTCAAGTGCCACTATTGTGGCTTTGCTCAATACATTCCAAATAGTTGTCCATCGTGCGAAACTGGGTTGCTTGGATTTCATAGAATAGGTACGAGCGAGGTGCTCTCTGAGCTGAGTGAAAAGTTTAGCGATAAGATATTTGCGAAATTTGACAGAGATGAGATTACAACGGAGACGAAGCTGAAAAAGACACTATCTAGTTTTAATAAAGGCGAAATTGATGTTCTGATAGGTACACAGATGCTTTCAAAAGGGCATGACTATCACAATGTTGACAGTGCAATTATTTTGGGGATAGATAGCATTCTGGCTCAAAATGATTTTCGTGCTAGAGAAAAATGTGTTAGTCTGCTTATACAGATAGCTGGTCGAGCTGGCAGGAAGAAGGCTGCTACGATATTGGTTCAGACACAAAATGAGCAGTTCTTCGCCAAGTATATATCTGATTATGAGTTGTTTCTAAAAGATGAACTCACACAAAGAGGCAAGCTTTATCCACCATACAAGAGGCTTGCAAGACTGATTTTTGCTGATAAAAACGGCAAAAGAGCTGAGGAGAATATGAATAAAACTTTGTCAATGCTAAACCATACAAAAGTGGAAGTTGTCGGGCATGGCGAGGCATCAATAGCGAAAATTGGCGGTAAGTATAGATTTGATATACTGCTCAGGAGTGACACTGCAAAAGAGCTTTTGGACACTATATATTCGCTTGAATACAATCTTTTTGAAATAGATATTGACCCAATCAACTTTAACTAAGGAAACAGATGAAAACATATGTTGTCGATACTTCGGTAATTTTGGATGACGCTTATAATATATTTGCTCTATCGCAAGATGGTAGCAATAAAGTCGTCATACCTGAGACAGTTTTGGATGAAATCGATGCCAAAAAAAGTGGTTTTGATGTAATCAACTTTCAAGCTAGAGAGTTCAATAGGATAATGGACGAAGCTGTAGTTATCGAAGATAAAGATGATAGTTGGTCACAAAAACTCAGAGTCGTAAGGGTAAAAATAGGTGCATGTGAGTTTGAGCTGGTTTCCAAAAAAGAGTATTCAACACTCAAAAATCATGATGCACTGAATATCGTAAATGACAGAAAAATTCTCGAGATTGCCGCAGGATATCCTGACTCAGAAGTGGTCACAAACGACATAGCAATGAAGCTCAGAGCTATATCAATGGGGCTTAAAAGCGCTCCGTTTAGAACAAACAGAATAGACGATGTAGAAAAGATAGAGTTTGTAGAGAAGATAAATATCAAATTGGCTCAAAAAGAGTTTATTGAGAGCTCATCTGATAGTGATTATGGATTGGAATTGTCACATTTCACAAATACAGAGTTCATCATAGAAGAGACTGGTGAGCATATTTTGGCATTTTACAAACCAACAGGTTTTCACATAATAGATGAAGAGCTGATTAGAAAGCTGGTTGTCAAACCAAAAAACAAAGAGCAGCTGTTTTTCCTAAATATGCTAATTGACCCAGATGTGCCAATAGTCGTGTGCGCTGGTGTTACGGGAAGTGGTAAAAATCTTTTGGCGTTGCAAGGAGCTATAGAGTCTGTGAGCGAAGAGCTTATGGATGAGATAAAATATTGCAGAAATACTGTTACGGCAGGGGATAGTATTAGCCAGCTTGGCTTTTTGAAAGGTGATGAGTCTACAAAACTAGGCGTGTTCACATATCCCCTACACGATGCGGTTGGTGCATATATGCGCATGGAGATGGATGACAAGCTCAAAAGAAGCAAGTCAGCTGATTTTATGACAAGCGATGACTTCCTCAAAAAATACAATATAGAGGCTATAAATATCAACCAAATGAGAGGTGTAAACCTGGAGGGCTATTTGATATTTGATGAGTGGCAGAATTCCTCAGCAGCGGTCAATAAGCTAATGTTGACAAGGGTGACAGATGGAAGCAAGGTTGTAATAATTGGCGACCTGCATCAGATTGACCATCCGCATTTGACCAAGTTCAACAATGCTCTTGCGATACTACTAAAAAAAGCAAAAACTTCAAATATGATAGCTGCTATCAAACTGAACAAGGTTGTCAGAGGTAAGATAGCTGAATTTGCCGAAGAGGAGTTGTAGTCTAATTTGTGGCAGAGACGCAACAAGACTCCATAGATAAAAACTAGTATAGCTGGTCTGTACAGCTATGCCAGTTGTCGTAGATTGTTTGCCTGATGATAGTGACGCTAGGATACCATGGCGTTGTGTCACCAGTAGTCTCCCACTTCCAATCCGCATCATAGTGCAGTAACAAATAACATTTTTTGCCAAGCAGTCCAGCAAGATGAACTATGACTTTATCCGTGGTGATTATTGCATCCATATTTTGCATTAGCGTAGCTGTGTCCATAAAGCTGTCTAGTTCGTATGAAACATCAAGTGCACGGGCTGTTTTCTCCTGAAACTCTTCTAGCTCGTCAGAATCAAAATCTTTCTGAAGAGAAAATAGATTGAAATTGTCTTTGAATGGAATAAAATACGAAAGCGGTAACGACCTGCCATATGATGAGCCGTATCTCGTTTCGCTAGCTTCCCATGCTAGAGCTATATTTGGTTTGGAGTTTTTTATAGTTTTTGTTAGATTCTTAGTGCTGTTTTTATCAATGTTAAAAGTGTACAAATAGTTAGTTATGTCATTGTACTCTATATCAAGTACGCTGGCTAATCTAAAAATACTTACTTGGTAATCATATAAGGACAAATACGAATTGTCAAAATCAGCCAGCGATACAAACTCTACTGGAAGTGTTGATGATTTGAATAGAGTTAGTAGCTCGTCTTGACATAAAAAGGTAATTTTTATATTTTCCAAAGCTCTGTGTTGTAGGAATCTAGCAAAATTGAGGTTGTCTCCAAAACCAAGCACACTGACTATTAGAAGCGATTTTCCGTCAATATTTTCTCCATTCCAAAGTGGCAGATTGCAGTCAAAAAATGGATTTGGCTCAGCTGAGAGTGCGAATAGTGATAGTCCATTTTGGAACTCTCTATTTTTAAGATGATTCATACCAATATTGATTAGTAGCTGTCTTTCGTCTGTTATTGTGCGTAATACATCAAAAATAGCTTGTTGAGAAATACGGTCAACAATGAGTCCATAATAGCTTGAAAGCCGTATCAAAACCCGTTGATTCAGTGGGTGCTGTGAGCGAAAGGACTCCAAAATGTTTATCGCATTGTCAAATTGATTCTCTCTAGCAAAAAAATCTGCCAAATTCAGAAAAATATTTTCATCAAATCCAATATTGTTGATCAAATCATTGTAAATATTTAGTGCTTCAGTTCTCTCGCCACTATATTCTAATGTCAATGCCAATGCTAGATATGCACTAATTTGATTGAATTTTGCAGCCTCAATTGCATGAACTCTTGCGCTATCAAAGTGCTCGATATTCAGAAAATTTAGCGCAAGTAAAATATATATGTCGCACTTTTGCGTATCTGTATTTGCAAGTGGTGCAGCTCTGTTTAGATACTCAATAGCTTTTTTGTATCTTCTTTTTGATTCATATAGTTTGGCAATTGCTATATATCCATCAAAAAATGTTGGATTTAAATCTATGGTGGTTAAATAGTGATTAAGTGCCTCGTTGTTATAGCCTAACTTGTGCAGTGTGGCTGCAAAATAAAAATATACCTCGTATCTTTGTGGATATTCTTTGATACAGTATTTATATAGCTCTATAGATTCGGAATATCGTGCAAGTTCGCTCAATATTTTACATTTAAGTAGCAATGGTTCGTAGCTAATGCCATTTTCATTTATAAACTGCTCTATATTTAAGAGAGCTGATTTTGGATTATTTGCTTCAAGAAGTTTTAGAGATTTGTGTAGAAGGGTATTCAAAAGAAAGTCACCTCGGACTTAGCCGAGGTGTTAGGGACTACTATTGAAGTAGTCTTAGTACATTTTGTTGTACGCTGTTTGCTTGACTCATCGCGTAGCTTCCTGATTGAGCTAGGATGTTTCTTTTTGAGAAGTTTGCACTCTCTTCAGCGAAGTCAACATCTCTGATTTGAGATTCTGCAGCACTTACATTCACTTGTGTAACAGATATGTTGTTGATAGTTGAAGTCAATTGGTTTTGTGTAGAACCAAGACCCGCTCTAATTTTGTCTAGTTGTTTGATAGCAGAGTCAGCTATACTCATAACTGCCATTGCACCCTCTCTAGTCGTAACACCAACACCAAGACCCATAGTTGCGTTTGCACCAGCAGATTGAACTGTATTTGCGTATCCACCCATTGCTTTTGCAGCAGTAGATATGATTAGACCATTTACACTTCTTAGGTTGACAGTCGCTTCGTCATTGCTGCCAAACAAGTTAGTTCCTGAGTTAGAGATAATAATATCTCCTGAACCAACTTTTGTCATAACAAGTTTACCGTAGCTCTCTGTACCACCACTTTTTGCAACTGCATTTGATATAGTACCAGATGCTTTGATACCCCTACCATCTATACTTGTTAGGTTGAGTCTACCTTTCTCATCAATAGAAGCTGTGACACCTGTAAGTGATGAAGCCGCATTGATAGTATTGACTAGTTTACCATCTGAGTCATTTGCTTTTACATCTTTGATGGTGCCAAGAGTTACACTATTTAGAACAAGAGATGTTACATCACCTGCCGCAACAGCAGCAGAAGCAGTTGTTTGAACTACAGCTTTTGCACTTACACCTGTAGCGTCAGTAAATCTATTGATAGCCTCAGCCATTGCACCAAGACCATTGCCAGCACCAGTTGAGATTTTAACACCTGCTATGGTAGTCGTAACACCAGCATTTGTAATATGAATCGTACCAGTAGTCAAGTCTTGCGCGGAAGTAACCGTTGCAGTTGATTCAAACCTAGTTGAACCAATTTTTGCCGATGTTGTATCACCTATATTGACACTAATAGTTTGGTTTGAAGTTGCACCTATTTGGAATTGTTTATTTGTAAACGCACCAGATAGAAGGTTCATACCATTGTATGATGTAGTATTCGCAATATTGTCAAGTTCTTCCATTAGTTTGGTGATGTCACCTTGAAGAGCTTTTCTTGAATCAGATGATTGACCATCTTGAGCTGCTTGAGCTGCTTTTGTTTTGATAGTGTCAAGGATTTTGACTTGTTCATCCATAGCTTTGTCAGCGATTTGAACGATACCGATAGCATCGTTACCATTTTTTACTGCTTGACCTAGAGTATTTGATTGACTTCTTAGTGAGTCAGCGATACTCATACCAGCTGCATCATCTGCTGAAGAGTTGATTCTAAGACCTGAAGAAAGTCTTGCTAGAGAGCCTGAAAGTTCTCTATTGTTTTGCATTGCATTTACCTGCGCATTCATCGCGGAAATGTTTGTGTTAATTCTGAAACCCATTGTAAACTCCTTTTTATTTATCGGCATCCTTGCCTTTACAAATGATACATCGTCTGCCCAAAAAAATCGTTTAATTTTTTTTAGATAGAATTTTTGCAGAATAACTAATATAAAACCCTGATACTTGGTTTTTTATAGGCACCCAAAAGGCATACAAACAGTGAAAAACCTCATAATAGTCGAATCCCCAGCAAAAGCAAAAACAATCAAAAACTTCCTAGGCAAAGATTTTACAGTTATTGCAAGCAAGGGGCACATAAGAGATTTGCCAAAAAATAGTTTTGGCATCAAAGAGGTAGATGGTGAGTTGGTTCCCACTTATGAAGTAACAAGCGACCACAAAGCTGTTGCAGATGAACTTAAAAAGCTGGCAAAGAGCGCTGAGACAACATATCTGGCAACGGATGAGGACCGAGAGGGTGAGGCTATCGCTTTTCATATTGCCAATATCATTACCAAAGATACAAAGGTTATCGCAAAGATGCCTAGGATTGTTTTTCATGAGATAACCAAAAATGCCATTTCTCATTCATTGGAGAATCCAAGATGTCTTAATATGGATATGGTAAACGCACAACAAGCTAGAAGGCTTCTGGACAGGATTGTTGGTTACAAACTATCTCCACTTCTAGGTTCCAAAATCCAAAGAGGGCTGAGCGCTGGGCGTGTTCAATCGTCTTCACTCAAAATTATTGTCGACAAAGAACGAGAGATTAGGGCTTTTGTACCGCAGAGATATTTTGAAATCAGTGCTTTGTTCGAAAAAGATGTCAAGTCAGAATTGTACGAGTGGCAAGGCAAAAAAATGCAAAAGCTATCAATATCCGAGCCTGAGGAGGCAGAAGATATTGTGAGTGCTGCCAAATCAGAACAATTTATAGTGGGTAAGATAGAAAAAAAATCAACAAAAAGCGCCCCAAGCGCTCCATTTATGACATCTACACTACAGCAAAGCGCATCTAGTAGACTTGGGTTTACTCCAAAACGAACCATGAGTATTGCACAAAAGCTATACGAAGGTGTGATGACTCACAAGGGCGTGTCTGGTGTTATTACATATATGAGAACAGATAGCCTCAATATAGCAAAAGAAGCGATTGATGCAGCAAGAAGTATGATAAAGTCGAGCTACGGTGATAAATATCTGCCAGAAAAGCCAAGATATTACAAAACCAAAAACTCCTCTGCCCAAGAAGCGCATGAGGCTATTCGTCCAACGATGCTAGACTTCACGCCAGATATTGCGGCAAAACATCTCAAGCCAGAAGAACACAAGCTGTACAAGCTGATATATGAGCGATTTGTAGCCTCACAAATGGAAGATGCCAAACTGGAGACTCAAAATGTATTTTTTACATCGAAAAGTTTGTCATTTAAAGCAAGTGGCAAAAAGGTAGTCTTTGATGGTTGGTATGCTCTAGCTGGTAGCGAGGATAAAGACAATATCTTGCCTGCGATGGTTGAAAAGTCAAAAGCAACCCTCAAAGCTGTTGATTCAAAAGAGAAGTTTACAGAGCCACCAGCAAGATACTCTGAGGCTAGTCTTATCAAGCAGATGGAGTCTCTTGGAATAGGGCGACCAAGTACATATGCACCAACTGTTTCACTTCTTGTTGATAGAGAGTATATCAAGGTCGAGAATAAGCAACTAGTGCCAGAGGAGATTGGTTTCAAGGTTGTGGAAATGCTAGAGGGGCATTTTGCAAATATAGTAGATAGCTCATTTACTGCCAAGATGGAAGAAGAGCTTGATGAAGTTGCAGAGAACAAACAAGATTGGCAAAAACTACTGAAAGGCTTTTATGATGATTTCAATCTCCAAATCGCCGAAGGCAAAACAAAAATAGTCAGCCAGAAAGTGGTCATACCGATGGATGAGCCATGCCCAGAATGCGGCAAAGAGCTTGTCAAGCGAAGCGGTAGATTTGGTGAATTTGTAGCGTGCTCCTCCTATCCAAAATGCAAATACTCACGAAATCTCTCTTCCGCAAAAGTAGCAGAAGTCAAGCTAAGTGATGAAAAATGTGAGAAATGCGGCTCGGCAATGGTAATCAAAAGTGGTAGGAATGGTGAATTCCTCGCTTGTTCAGCTTATCCAAAATGCAAAACAACCAAGCCAATAGGCGGCGTGAAGACAACTGGTATCAAATGTCCAGTATGTAAAACAGGCGAAATTGTAGAGAAGAGAGGCAAGACCAAATTCTTTGGCTGTACCGAATATCCAAAATGTACATTTAGCAGTAGATATGCACCGTCAGATGTGCCTTGTGAGCTTTGTGGATTTGTGACAACACACAAAAAACTAAAAACAAAAGAGTATTATGAGTGCCTTAGCGACAAGTGTAAGCACAAACACGAAGTCGCAAGTGAAAACTAAAGTAGTGGCATAGCGGTAGATGAAGATAGGAATAATCTCAGATTCACATCGCAAACCAGGACGGACAAAGAGAGCGATAGGGCTACTTGTCAAAAATGGCGCTGAGTATTTGATACATGCTGGTGATTTGGTTGAAGAGACCAGCTTGAAGCTATTGCACGAAAGTGGAGTGCCATATATTGCTGTGTTTGGCAACAATGACAGGCATCTCAAAAATCTTGAAAAGAAATACAATCTTGTCTCTGAGCCTCACTATTTTGATCTTGCAGGACTCAAATTCAAACTAATGCACATACCTGTTTATCTTGTACCTGATGTGGATGTGGTGATTTTTGGTCATACGCATACAAAGTACATAAACCACTCTGGTAAAGCGCTTTTTATCAATCCTGGCGAGGTGTGCGCTAGGAACAAAGATATAAGCGAGTGTGTAATGCTTGATGTCCAACCAGATAAGTTTGTGACAACATACTATTATCGTAAAATCAAAACAGATGAGTGGATAGATATTTCTCACGAGTTTGAAAAACCACAAGGTGTATAAGTGTCAAAAAAAATAATCTTTTGTGCTATCTCGAATGTATCTAGCGGATACTGCGCAGAGGATTGCGCCTATTGTGCTCAGAGTATGAAGTTTGGAGCGAATATAGAGAGGTATGCTCAAAAAAGCATAGAGAGCGTAGTTGCTGAGGCAAAAATGGCAAAAGCTAATGGCGCTTTAGGGTTTTGTCTGGTTACCGCTGGCGAGAGATTGGACGGTAAAAAAGTCGAGTATGTTGCTTCTCTTGCAAAAGCTGTCAAATCGCAAGTAGATGGGTTGTTTGTTATTGCTTGTAATGGCATTGCAGACAGAGAGAGTCTGCGAGAGCTTAAACTTGCTGGTGTAGATAGTTATAACCATAATCTAGAAACATCAAAAGAGTTTTTTCCACAAATCTGCACAACTCATTCGTGGGACGCTAGGTTTGAGACTTGTCAAAACGCCTTGAGTAGCGAACTTATGCTCTGTTCTGGCGGGATTTTTGGACTTGGAGAGAGTGAGCAAAACCGTGACTCTTTTTGGGCATCGTTAAAAGAGCTGAACCCGCAAAGTATTCCGCTCAACTTTTATCACCCAAACCCAGCACTTCCTATCAAGAGTAACTCTCTTGCAGGCATAGATGAAGGTTTTTATATAATTCGCCATACGAGAGCACTGTTTCCAAACTCTCTTGTGATGGTAGCTGGAGGTAGGGAGAGCTTTTTTGGTTCTCGTCAAAATGAGATTTTTGATGCAGGATGCAACTCTATAATCGTCGGTGATTACCTGACATCAAAGGGTCAAGCGGCAAATATTGATATGCTTTTGGTCGAATCAGCTGGATATGAAATAGAAACTGAGTGCCCTTTTCACTGACTTAAAATAGTCTACCTTACAATCATACACTCTTTGGTAGAATTCTACAATTATTATAAAAAGTGCAAAAGTACTTTTCTTACACGCAAATCAAGGTAAAAAATGAAAAAAATCGCAATCATCGGTCGTCCAAATGTGGGCAAAAGCTCGCTTTTTAATCGACTCCTAGGGGCAAGAGATGCCATTATCTCAGATGTAGCAGGTACAACAAGAGATGTCAAAAAACGGAAAGTGCGAACCAACAATGGTGTCTTGGAGCTTTGGGATACTGGTGGTATCGAAGACCGTGATGAGCTATTTGATAGAGTAAAAGAAAAATCAATGG
>CAZNYV010000041.1:0-15234 GCA_964577355.1 uncultured Campylobacteraceae bacterium | reverse complement strand
GCACTCCTCCAGCCAATCGAGAATATGGCAAAAGCCCGACTTGCTCATTTTTGCAAACCATAGCTATCTCGTCCAAAAACCTACGATTTAGTATTGAGAAGTTGTTTTGAATACTCTCAAATCTCTTGAATCCCTTGTATTTGCTGGTCATTAGAGCTTTTGTGAGCCCATATGAGTTTTCATTTGAAGTACCGATATATCTGACCTTACCGCTTCGCACAAGTGCATCCAAAGCTTCCATGCTCTCTTCTATCGGCACAACCATATCAGGCCAGTGGACTTGATAGAGGTCTATATAATCTGTCTTCAAACGCCTCAAACTTCCCTCGACTGCTGTTTTGATATGGTGTGCATCTATCGCGGTTAGCCCATGTCTGACAGGCGGAACAAACCAACCGTTTGCCGCTCCTGCTATTTTTGTAGCAATAATGAGCGAATCTCTAGGTTTGCCTGCCATCCACTCGCCAACAATCCCCTCTGTAACACCATAAGTCTCCGCTGTCGGTGGTACAGGATATATCTCCGCAGTATCTAGGAAGTTTACTCCGTTTTCGTAAGCTTTATCTATAATCTCAAATGCTGTTTTTTTGTCACACTTTTTGCCAAAAGTCATTGTTCCAAGGCATATATTTGAAACCCTAAGCCCGCTTTTGCCAATATAGTTGTATTTCATCTTAGTTCTCTTCGTTTATGCAAGTTTGACTTAGTTTTTCTATATCTACGACACCACCAAGCAAAACCAAAATATCCCCATCATGAACAACAAGCGTATCATCTATCGTCGTATGCCAAATATCATTGTATTTGTGTGCTATAAGCTTCAATTTGTAGCTATGTTCAAAATCTATCTCGTCTATTCTTCTGTTGACAAAAATCTTTGGTGAACTTATTTTTACAATTCTCATCGTGTTTGACAAGTCAATCGTATCGTAAGTAATGTGTTCAGCAATATTTTTGACCAATCTCATCGCTGCTTCTCGCTCTGGATGGATAACTTTGTACGCACCAAGTTTGGTCAAAATCTTGCCATGCAAAACAGAAATAGCCTTTGCCACAACCTGAGGAACACCAAGCTCTATTAGTGACATAACAGTCATTGTACTAGCTTCAATATCTTCACCAATGCTGACTATGACAACATCGACTTTGCCAAGTCCAGCATCTTCTAGCGCTTTCATGTCCGTAGAATCTATCACAATAGCATCGTCCACATAGTCACCGATTTGTCTAACTTTTTCAGGGTCATTGTCACAAGCTATAACCGACAAACCCTGCTCTGCAAGCCCTTTTGCTATGTGATAACCAAATTTTCCAAGCCCAATTACGCCATAAGTTTTCATATAATCACTCTTCCTTCCGCATGTTTAAATCTTCGTTCTTCTATCTTGCCTATCAGTGTCAATGTAAAGGCCAGCACACCAATTCGCCCGACTAGCATCAAAAATATAATATTCATTTTGCCAAAATTATTAAATTTCGCCGACAAACTAAGCACTCCGCCGTCTCCAGTCGAAACCCCAACAGTACCAAATGCACTTGCCACTTCATATAAAATACGCATAAATGGGGCTTTTTGCGTCTCAGCCAACAATATAGTTGACAAGATAATATAAAATGTAGCAACAAAAAGTGTGGTCGTTGCTTGTGTGATTAGTTTGTGCGGAATAGTTCTTTTGAATATAGCCACCTCAGAGTGCCCTTTGAGCGCATGCCACATACTTAGGGCAACTAGAGCAAATACGGTTACTTTTACACCGCCAGCAGTACCACCAGCACCACCGCCTATAACCATAAAAATAGTAGACAAAAACATCGTAGAATCAGATATTCCAGACAAATCGAGCGAGTTGAATCCAGCCGTTCTCAGGTTGATGGCATAAAAATACGACGCAATCGCCTTTTGCCAAATTTCAAATTTGCCAATCGTAGCAGGATTAAACCACTCAAGTGTCAAAAAAAGTAAAAAGCCACTAACTATCAAGAAGAGTGTTGTTGTAAGAGTCAATTTTGTATGAGTGGATAATCTAGTTAGTCTGTTTTTTCTATAGTAGTATATTTCGATAACTACAAAATAACCAATACCACCGATAATAATAAGCGTAGTTATGATGAGGTTTACAATAGGGTCAAACCTATATCCAATCATGTTATCCTGAAATAGTGAAAATCCAGCGTTGTTAAAAGCGGATACAGCGTGGAAAAAACCAAACCAAAGTGCCTTTCCAAGAGACATATCAAAACAGAATCGAGTACTCAAAATAAGCCCAGAAATGACTTCAAAAGCAAAAATTACTAGAAATGAACCCTTCAAAAACCTAATAACACCAGACATAGAGTCGTAATTCATAGATGCTTTGAGTATCATTTGATCTCGATGAGAAAGCCTCTTTCGGAGCATCAACGCCATAAAAGTAGCAATAGTCATATAGCCTATACCGCCGACTTGTATTAACATCAAAATCACAAACTGCCCATACAGTGTATAGTCATTTGGGGTATCTTTGACAATAAGACCAGTCACGCATGTTGCACTCGTAGAGGTAAAGAGTGCATCTATAAAACTAAGCTCACCATAGTGCGCAAACGGCATCTGAAGTAACAATGCACCCACAAGAATAATTCCCAAAAATGTAAGGGCTATCTGTTTAATTTCTTTTGTACTGATGAATGTATCCAAATTGTAAATTTTTTATGCGAAAATGTTACTCCTAAAGCGCTTAATCAGAGTTTTTAGCGTAAAATCAAAACAATACTGTTGAGGAGCTACCATTGGAACTGAAGAATCCTGGATTATATATAAATAGAGAACTTTCGTGGCTTAGATTCAATACAAGAGTATTGGAAGAGGCAACAAACGATAGACACCCGCTGCTTGAGAAACTAAAATACATAGCTATTTACGGCACCAACTTAGATGAATTCTATATGATTAGAGTAGCTGGCTTACAAGAAATGTACAAGCTAGGCATCAACGCAACTGGACCAGATAAAATGACGCCTATTGCACAGCTAAGCGCCATCAGAGACTATCTACACAAAGAAAAAATCAAAGCACAAGAATCTTTCAAAAATATATTAACTGGTCTGGAAAACGAAGGGTTCTTTATCAAAAGATATGATGAAATTGACTCAACACTACAAAAAAAAGCTGACGAATATTTTTTCAAAAACCTATACCCAGTAATAGTACCGATAGCCATAGACGCAACGCACCCATTTCCACATCTAAACAACCTCAGCTTCGCACTAGCGCTCAAGCTCAGGGACAAAGAGCAACCTGGCATCGAAAAATTCGGAATCATCAGAATACCTAGGGTGCTGCCTAGGTTTGTAGACCTAGATGGCTCTACATTTGTGCTCGTCGAATCAATAGTAAAAAGGCATGTCGAAGAGCTTTTTGTAGGCTATGACCTCATATCATCGGTAGCATTTAGAGTAACTAGAAATGCGGATATGCTGATAGAAGAAGAGGAAGCAGAAGACTTCCTAGAGGTACTAGAGCAGGGCATTAGAGCTAGAAGGCGGGGTCAGTTCGTAAGGCTAACCGTAGATAATTATGACGACAAAGAGCTTTTTGACTTTCTGCACTCACATATCAAAGTAGATGACGGCGATGTCTATAGATACAGTGTCATACCGATTGGTCTAAGCCAGCTATGTCAAATAGTTTGTGCCAAAAAATTCGCTCATCTGACTTACAAACCATATATCCCAAAAGTCCTCCCTCCGATAGATATGAACGGCTCTCTATTTGACATAATAGACAAGCAAGATATTTGTCTATTCCAGCCATATGAGAGCTTTGACCCTGTTGTCAAATTTATCAGCGATGCGGCAAAAGACCCAGATGTACTATCAATCAAAATGACGCTATATCGTGTAGGAAAAAACTCTCCAATAGTCAAAGCTCTGATTGAGGCTGCAGAGGTAGGAGTGCAAGTGACTGCACTAGTAGAGCTAAGAGCTAGATTTGATGAAGAAAACAATTTGCACTGGGCGAGAGCACTAGAAAACGCTGGTGCTCATGTCGTATATGGTATTAGGGGGCTCAAAGTTCATGCAAAAATAGCAACTGTTATCAAAAAACACAAAGATGGACTGAAACATTTTGTGCATCTTTCAACAGGCAACTACAACACCTCAACATCCAGAATCTACACGGATATTTCATATTTTACAGCCAACAAAGAGATAGCCGATGATTCAACAAGATTTTTTCATCATCTGACAGGAACTGCAAAATCTACCAAACTAAACATCCTAAGTATGGCACCGACAATGCTAAAACCAAAAGTACTAGAACTTATAGAAAATGAAACTGCTCACGGCTACAATGGAGTCATAATGGCGAAAATGAATGCGCTTGTTGACTCGGATGTTATTAAAGCGCTCTATAAGGCTTCAAGAGCAGGAGTCAAAATTGAACTCATAGTCAGAGGCATCTGTGCTCTCAGACCTGGCGTAGAAGGAGTTAGTGACAATATTCGCGTAACTTCGATAGTCGGCAAATATCTTGAGCATGCTAGGATGTTTTATTTCAAAAACTCAGAGCCACATATGTACTTCTCTAGCGCTGATTGGATGACGAGAAACCTAGAAAAAAGAATAGAGCTACTCACTCCAGTGCTAGATGAAAAAATCTCAGCAAAACTCTATGACATATTGAATCTACAATTAAACGATAGCGCTCAAGCTAGAGAGCTTACACAAAGTGGCGAATACAAAAAGGTACAAAGCCTCCACGAAGAAGTCGAAGTTGATAGTCAAAAAATGTTAGAAGAGTACACTAGTGAGATTTATGAACTGTGCATGCAAGACAAAGAGACGAGCGATAACAAACTAGCTGACAAGCTATTCAAGGAAAGCTAATTCTACTCTAAAACAAAGCCTCAGCTTCGCAGGAGTTCTGACACTAAGTTTGAGAGTAGTTTGAATTTTTTGATTATCATTGCTATAATCTTGCAATTTACATTCAAAAGGAGCTAAGTGAAGCAACTTTTCTTATTCTTCTCAACTCTACAACATACCCACAAGATAGTTTTTCTTATCGGTCTTGCAGGTGTTATTTTTGGAGCATTTGGAATAAGAATAGCTCACGAAGCAACATATATCCGTATCTTTGATAATATACACTGGACATTTGGGACCGCTTTTGCGGCCATATTGTCGTTTTTGGGTTATAGAAGAAATAGCCACTCTAGCTCCAAAAATATATCGCTATGGTTTTTTATAGGTTTTACAGGCTATGCAATAGGGCAACTCACATGGGATGTTCAAGCAATTTTGTCATACAGCGCTTTTCCCTCACCATCAGATATGTTTTATCTGTGGCTTGGACCATGCATATCAATTGCACTGCTTTATGAAGTCCACTCAAAAACTACAAAACTAAACAAACTTGCCTTTTGGCTTGATCTTCTGGCATTCTCAGTTGCAGCACTTACGCTTATACTTATCTCATATCTACCGAGAAAAGGAACACTAGATACACTGTCTATGACCGTGTTGGTAAGTTACCCAATAACCCTATTAATACCTGTCTTGATAGTCGCTTTGATGATTCCGAGTATGAGACTCCGCTTTGATAGTAGAATATTTTTGTTTTTAATAGGCATGACCATAACTTCATGGAGCTGGATGCATTGGAATTCAATGGCTCTTGATGGCGTCACAACCGACGGTTCATGGTTCAATATAACATTCTCTATAGCAATTTTATTAGCTAGTTTGGCTGTCTCCGATTGGAATTTGGTTTTCTCAAATAACAAAAATTACGACCGTATTTGTGAAGGTTTTTTGAAATTTCTACCAATTTTTACAGTGCTAATATCAAGCGCAGCCATAGTCCTATTATCATCAAACCCTTATCCAAATCCAATAGTGCGTGAATTAATATATTTTGGTACAGCAATAGTTATAGCACTCTCTATCATTCGTCAAAGTCGCCTACTGAGTGAGCGAGACGAGCTTTTAGAGGTTCAGGCTGAGGCACTAAAATCAACCGCTCTACTCAAAACCATAGTGCAAACAGTCCCAGTCAGAATTTTTTGGAAAGATCGCGATTTGAGATATTTGGGATGCAACGACCTCATAGCACGAGATGCTGGTTTTGAGCACTCTGACGAAGTGATTGGCAAAAATGATTTCGATATGGGATGGAGAGAGCAAGCCGAACTTTATCGTGCTGATGACTCTCGAGTAATAGAAACAGGGGTGGCAACACTAGGATACGAAGAGCCTCAAACAACACCTGATGGAAATCAAATTTGGCTCAGAACCTCAAAAGTTCCTCTCACAGACCCATCAAGTGGTGAAATCATAGGAATTCTTGGTGTATATGACGATATCACAGAGCACAAGACAATCGAGCAAAAGCTTCAATACATTGCCAATTATGACACACTTACCGACCTCCCAAATCGACTGCTACTGTCAGACAGACTACATCAAGCTATCTCGCAAAGCAAAAGACGAGGCTCAATAGTTGGCGTCATATATCTTGATTTGGATGGTTTCAAAGAGGTAAATGATAGATATGGTCATGACATTGGCGACCAGATGTTGATAAATATATCCCATCGTATGAAGCAAGCCTTGCGTGAAGGAGATACACTTTCAAGACTCGGTGGCGATGAATTTGTTGCAATTGTGCAGGATATAGAAAATACAAAAGATATAGAGCCACTCTTGGATAGATTGCTACTATCAGCCTCGTCACTTGTGACAATTGGAAATTTCGATTTTAGAGTCTCAGCTAGCATCGGGGTCACATTTTACCCGCAGGATGAAGAAGTAGATGCAGACCAGCTACTTCGCCAGAGTGACCAAGCAATGTATCAGGCAAAACAGTCTGGTAAAAACAGATACCATCTTTTTGACCCGCATAGCGACCGTGCTATCCGATCCCATCATGAGAGTCTTGAACGCACACGAATAGCACTAGCCAACAAGGAGTTTGTGCTCTATTATCAACCAAAAGTCAATATACGCACAGGTAGTGTTATTGGAGCAGAAGCATTGATTCGTTGGAATCATCCAAAACTAGGACTACTGCCACCGATAGCTTTTTTACCTGATATTCAAAATCACCATCTAATGGCTGATATTGGCGAGTGGGTCATAGAGAGTGCGATGCAACAGATTGAGACTTGGCATAATCAAGGTGTGCACCTACCAATAAGCGTCAATATAGATAATGTTCAGTTGCAGCAAGATGGTTTTGTGGAAATGGTGCAAAACCTGCTGCAACGCTATCCTAGCGTAAAAGATGGGGCTTTGGAATTTGAAATTCTAGAAACTAGCGCGCTAGAAAATATATCTCTGGTGGCAAAAACCATAAGTCAATTTCAAGACCTAGGAATCAATTTTGCTCTTGACGACTTCGGAACTGGATATTCATCCCTGACATACCTCAAACGACTCCCCGTAAAAACACTCAAAATAGACCAAAGCTTTGTTTTTGATTTACTAGACGAACCAGAAGATCTAGCAATTATCGAGGGGGTGCTAGAGCTCTCCGATACTTTTGACCGCAAAGTGATAGCAGAGGGGGTTGAGAATATTACAATTGGCACAATTTTGCTATCAATGGGTTGCGAAGAAGCACAAGGATACGCAATCGCGAAGCCAATGGAAGCAAGTGCTATTTTGGAGTGGATGGAGAGTTGGAAGGCGCCGACAGAGTGGACGACACAACAAATATTCACCAAAAACAATATACCAATTGTCTATGCCATTGTCGAACATCGTGCATGGATCAAGCGTGTTTGCGACTTTCTCACACATCAAAACCAAAAAGCCCCACTCGTCGGAATCGAGCAGTGTAATTTTGGAAAATGGCTTCATGGTATAGGCAGTGAAATATTATCAGATCAAACAATGCACTCAGCTATTGTAGCTCAACACAAAGAGATACACAGACTAGCAAAAATACTTATTGAAGAACATATCAACGGCGAGATGGAATCAATCAAAGACGGAATCAAACAACTTGAGAGTATGCGTGATGATATTGCCAAGAAATTGCTACAGTTTATAACATCAAACTAAAAATAAAAATCGTTTCTCAACAGCTTTTTTATACTGATAAGATTAGAATTGCAAAAATAAAATAAGGTTGGAAGATGATACTACCATTCAAAAATTACAATCCAAAAATCGCAGAAAATGTGTTTATAGCTCAAAGTGCAGATGTTATAGGCAGGGTCACGATAGGCAAAGATAGCTCTATATGGTTTGGCGTGGTTGTCCGTGGCGATGTCCATCGTATAGAAATCGGAGAGAGAACTAGCATCCAAGACAAATCAATGGTACATGTCACACACCACAAGAAGGAAGACGAGAGCGACGGACATCCAACTATCGTGGGAAATGATGTTACAGTCGGACACTCAGTAGTACTTCACGGCTGTCGTATAGAAGACGCTTGTCTTATAGGTATGTCAGCTACTATTTTGGATGGCGCCGTCATCGGCAAAGAGTCAATAGTAGGAGCAGGCTCACTAGTCACAAAAGGCAAAATTTTTCCTCCTCGCTCACTCATCATGGGCTCTCCAGCAAAAGTTGTCAGAGAACTAACTGATGAAGAGGTAAAAGAGCTATATGCCTCCGCTACAAGATATGTTTCATTCAAAGACCAATACTTGTAAATAATAGTCGCTTTTAGCAGATTGTAAGCCCCATCTTATTATTATTTATTATGGAATAACCCAAAACCAAAAAGGAGAGTAGATTATGAAAATTCTAAACGCGATTATATTGACAGGTCTTGCGACAGTGATGCTAAACGGAGCAGAAGCTGGTGTTTTGAAAGGCAATATGCAAAAACTAAATGAGAATATGACAAAAATTGAAAATGCATTCAATACTGGCGATATGAACGGCGCTGCTGCAATTGCAAAAGATTTAGACACATTCAACAAGTCACTATTTGACAACTCGGACAAAGTAAGAGAGATGCTTCCGACAGGCAAAGAGAGATATGCAAATATTGCTATGAGCCAATCAAGAAAGCTAGACAAAGCATTGGTTGCACTAACGGAAGACATTCAAGCAAAAAGCTACGACAAAGCACAAAAAGATTTTATGAATGCTAAAAATGCATGCATGAACTGCCACGCAATAGTTAGAGATTGGGGCAACAAATAACATAAGGACACCTTTGCGTTCAAAAGTCATATCATCCGTTTGCACTTATTGTGGAGTCGGATGCGACATAGAAGCCCATATTGATAATGGGCAAATTCACAAAATATCAGCCAACCCAAAAGGCAAAGTTTCTGGCGGGAAGCTGTGTATCAAAGGCAAAGAAGGCTACCACTTTCTAACAAGTGACAAAAGGCTAAAAACCAACAAAATCAAAAAAAGCTGGCTAGAACAAAATCGCGAGCATTTTTCTGATATTTTGAAAGATGCCAACCTCTCTGCATATGATGACAAATATCTCTCTATCGATTTTGATACTGCCGTCAAAATAACAGCCAAAAAACTAGAATCCATCAAAAACACAGATGGTCCAAATGCTTTGGCATGTATCGGAGGAGCTAGAAGTAGTTGCGAGAGTGCTTATCTGTTCCAGAAATTTTGCAGACAGACTCTCGGCAGCCCAAATATAGACAACTGTGCTAGAGTATGCCACTCACCTAGCCTAGCTGGTCTAAAGACTACCATCGGCGAAGGTGCCGCAACCAATCCTTTTGATGACATCTATGAAGCTGAGTTTTTACTTATCCTTGGCTCAAACACAACAGAGGCTCATCCCATAGTAGCAAACCGAATTCTCAAGGCTTGCCAAAATGGAGTCGGACTAGCAGTCGTAGATGTTAGAGAGATTCAGCTCTCCAAAAAAGCCAACTACCATCTGAGTATTCCACCAGAATCCAACCTGATGTTTTTGAATATGCTAGCCTTCATAATTATTACTGAAGAGCTATATGACCGAAGTTTTGTAGAACAAAGAACTACTGGCTTCGCAGAATTTAAAGAGCAAATTCTAAGTGACCCATACGCCAATCCTGAGTTTTTCAAATCTCTAAAGGGCTATGAGAGCTTAACTATAGTCACAAAAGAGATAGCTCGAACTTATGCGAAAAGCCGCTCCATGATTCTTTGGGGACTTGGGATTACTGAGCACATTGATGGTAGCAGAGCTGTTAGCGCTATTGCCAATCTAGCTATGATGACAGGAAATATTGGCAAAATTGGTGCTGGGCTTATGCCTCTGCGCGGGCAGAACAATGTCCAAGGCACTTGCGATGTTGGATGTCTGCCATACTACGGACCAGACTATACAAAACCAGCCGTAGAAGGTCTAAAGACACCAGATATTCTCAGCGCAATACTAGATGGTAAGCTAAAAGCCATAGTCAATATGGGCGAAGACTTGACACATATTCATGCCAATCTAAGCAAAGCCACAAAAGCTATTGATAAGCTAGATTTTTTAGTCGTGCTAGAAGTTGTCGAAGCCAGTATGACAAACAGAGCTGATATTGTTTTTGCTGTCAAATCTGCATATGAAAAGCAGGGTGTCTATGTCAATGCCGAAAGACGACTTCATCTCTCAAATCCACTCATCGACTCTGATTTGCCAGATGACTGGGAAGTTCTGCATGCTATCTCCAAGGAACTTGGCAATAGTCAATATTACAAAGACTCAAATGAGCTTTGGGATGAAGTCAGAACTGTTGTGGGTAGATTTGCGGGTGCCAGCTACGAGAGGCTGAGTGCAAACAATGATGGGTTGCAATGGCCTATAGGTGAAAACGATACGCCTAGACTGCATGCAGATAAGTTTCGCACTCCAAACGGACTGGGGCATTTCAAATATCATCCATACAAACTGCGAAATTTTGTAAAAGCACTAAAAGAGCAAAAACCGACCAAAATGACCCTCACGACAGGTAGGATTCTCACACATTATAACAATGCCAGCCAAACCAAACTGTCCCCAAAACTACTATCAAGTTATCCAGAAGATATTGTTCTGGTTTCACACGAAGACGCCAAAAAGCTTGATTTATCTCAGCCGGTAGTTTTAGTCTCAAAATACGGACAAACTGCTCCACTACGAATTAAAGAGTCAAAAAGTATAAAAAGAGGTACGCTGTACGCTAGCTTTCACTTCGAATCAAGTCACATCAACTATCTTTTTGGTGACGAATCCGATAGTGTGACCAAAACACCTAGATTCAAGGCAGTAGAAGTAGAGCTCAAACAATACGGACTATTTAGCGCCGAGTGTTTTTAAAGCATAAAATCCACTACCTATCAAGCAATTTCTTTATTAATCCACATTAACTTTATTCTTCTGCAATTATCTATAATTGGCATATTTTTTGCTTTTTATCCTTTACAAAAATAACTCGTGACTAAAAAAAGAAGGATCAAAACCATGATGAAATCACTTTGGAGCGGGGTCGGCGGACTTCAAGCTCACCAAATAGCGATGGATGTCGAAGGTAACAATATCGCCAATGTCAACACAACTGGCTTCAAATATTCGAGAACCAACTTCGCTGATTTGCTCTCACAAACATCAAAAATTGCAACTGCACCACAAGACCCATTGGGTGGTAAAAATGGTGTTCAAGTAGGTCTAGGTGTTAGTGTTGCGACGGTTTCGCACATATTCTCACAAGGCTCTATCCAAAACACAGACAAAAATACAGACATGGCGATACAAGGCGACGGCTTTTTTATCGTCTCACCAGATGGTGGTACGACATTTAAGTTCACTCGTTCAGGCAACTTTACCTTTGATGCATATGGAAACTTTACAGACGCAAATGGTTTTATCGTGCAGGGTTGGACAAGAGATGATGCGACTAGAAGAATTGACAATACTCAACCAGTCAACAATATCAAAATCGCTCCAGGTCTAACAACTCCAGCGGCAGCTTCAACACAGGTGAATCTAAAAGCCAATCTAAATTCAGGTTCAACACAAAGCTCAAGCTCAATCACACCCGCAAATGCGCTTGATAGTGACTCTGCTACAGTTGCTCAGGTATCAACTCCAGATGGTGTATATCAGACTGGAACCACAATATTAAACCAGCAGCCAAATGACTTTGGAGTACTTTTTAACTCTCAAGGTAAAGCATTTAATCTTCAGCCGAATCAAGGTATTTGGATAAGTTCAACAGATACGACACTAACTTCGAGTGCTGTTACCGTTACCAGTACTGCCACATCATCTATTGATATAACTATAAACCATGTAAACATTACTGGTACTATAGCTGGCATACCAACCTCAGCTGGTGGTAGTGCTGCAGCCATGATGGCATCAAATTATGCCGCACTTATCAATCAGTATACTAGCCAAACTGGCGTAACAGCCACAGTTAATACTTCAAACCAAATTGTTTACACAAATACAAACACTTTGGATGGGGATTACAAGAAAAATATTTCAATAGACTCTGCTTCGTCATCAATAACTGGTGGTATGGGTGGCTTAGGACTTGCTTCGGGTAGCTTTGCTGCCACGACTGCATTCAAGTATGCTTACACTACAAATGCGATTTCTACAAACTCAGCTTCATCTAGTGGCACAACAGCGACCAACAAATCGTTTCACACAACAGAAGACCTCAGAAAACAGATGCAATGGCAGTTGCAAGATACATCGCACGGTGGCTCAAGAGGCTTGACGGTCAGCTTGGATACAACTGGTCAGTTTGTAATCAAAAATCCAAAAGACTCAGCGAGTGGCGCACACAATCTCAATCTAGCAATAACATCTATAAACAACACCGTATCATCTAGCCCAGCACCAAACAGTCTGTTTACTGCTACGATGAATGGACTTGCTGGAAACCTACCACTGCAGTCAACAGCTAGCAAACAATCACTATCAGTAAATGCGGCTACACACGGCTCAGGTATTGATATTTTTGACTCACTCGGTTCAAAACATACTGTTTCTTTTACTTTTGTCAAAGTATCACAAGATACTTGGCAATGGAGTGCAACAACTGCACTGCCAGCGGATATAGGTGGAGCGGCACCAGATAAAAATATCTTCAAAGGCGGTACGGTTACTTTTGGTAAGGATGGCTCATTGTCCAACCTAAATCCGCAAAACCTATCTGTTAGTTTTAATAATGGTTCGCTACCTAACCAACTAGTTAGGCTAAATTTCGGAACAAGTGGTGCATTTGATGGTCTATCAAGTTACGATGCCGCATCAGCAACATCGCTTATCTCCCAAGATGGCTACACTGGTGGTGACTTGCAAGACATCAGAATCGACCAAAACGGGGTTCTTGTGGGAAGCTTCACCAACGGTATTTCCTATGGTCTAGCTCAGGTTGCACTTGGTAAATTTGCCAACAATGAAGGTTTGATGAGTGAGGGTGGAAATATTTTCTCAATGAGTTCAAACTCTGGTAACCCAACAATCGGTACCGCATCATCTGGTGGTAGGGGTTCTATTGCCTCGTCAGCACTGGAGACATCGAATGTTGACTTGTCTCGTTCGCTCACACAGCTGATTGTTATTCAAAGGGGCTATCAAGCCAACTCAAAAACAATTACAACATCTGACCAAATGCTACAAACACTACTCTCACTAAAACAATAATCTAAACATCTCGAACCATTCCCGCAAAGGAGTTTGGTTCGGGTATCTTTTGTCTTATAAACCCAATATCTTCGTTATTTTATCAGCAATTTGTTCTGGCAGAATCCCTAAATACTCTTCTACTTTTACAGTTGCGCCATGCTTGATGAAGTTGTCTTCATATTCGAAAGAGGTAATTTTTGGTAATTTGACACCAGCCTGCATCAAAGCCTCCATTATCGCGCTACCCACTCCGCCAACTTTTGCACTATCACTAAAAACAAACCAATTGCTACATTGCTGGCCCAATTTCATCAGTCCGTCAACATCTATAGGCTTCACATATCTAATATCTATAACAATAGGATTTAGCCCTTTTGCAGCCAATATCTCAGCAGCCTTTAGTGCACGACCAACACCATTTCCATAGCCAAGCAAAACAAGTTCAGCACCATCTCTTAGAGTCTGCATACATTTTTGCTCAAAAGGTAAAATATCATAACCATCTTCACACAAAAACTGACCTCTAGGATAACGAAAAGCTGTAGGCACACTAGCAATAGAGGCATATCTAACAGCATCCGTCAGTGATGCGTTATCTCTTGGTGCAAACAACTCTATATTTGGAATCAATCTCAGATAAGATATATCAAAAACGCCTTGGTGTGTTTCACCATCCTCACCAACAATTCCTGCCCTATCAATAGCAAATACAACTGGCAAAGCTGATATTGCTACATCATGCACGATTTGGTCAAATGCTCTTTGCAGAAAAGTAGAGTATATTGCCACAAATGGTTTGTATCCCTCTTTTGCCATCGCTGCAGCACTTGTCACAGCATGCTGTTCACAAATTGCCACATCCCAAAATCTTGTCGGGTATCTCTCCATCAATCCATCTAGCCCAGTTCCACTAGGCATTGCTGCGGTCATACCAACTATCTTTTCATTTTTGGATGACTCGGCTAGCAGTGCCTCGGAAAATACTGCTGTTGCACTTTTTGAGCTTGATTTTTTCAGCTTGGCACTATCAACATCAAAGGGTCCAACGCCATGCCAATGCTCAAAATGCCCCTCAGCAGCTGGATACCCTTTGCCTTTTGTTGTTTGAACATGCACAATCACTGGCTGTTTCATCATTTTGGCAATACTAAACACCTCTATGAGCTCTCCCATATCATGTCCGTCAGCTGGACCTATATAGTTAATACCTAGCTCTTCAAAAATCACACCAGGTGTGATTAACTTGAACCCTTTTTCAAAACGCCTAAGCATATAATCCGCCCAATCAGGCGTATATTTCAATATTCTTTCAACGCGTTTCTTGAACGAACTATATGACCTACTAGATAGTGCCTTGCTTAGATGTCTACTAATAGCACCAATCGGCTTCGCGATACTCATTTCGTTGTCGTTTAGTATGATAACTAGAGGGTATTTGTGATGTCCCAACTCATTCATGGCTTCATACACCATTCCAGCAGTCATAGAACCATCACCAATCAGAGCTACAGGCACTCTATCTTCACCGCTCAAATTTATCGCTTTTGCTGCACCAACACCAAGCGATATAGAGGTAGAGCTATGTCCTGATACAAAATAATCATAAGGAGATTCGCTAGGCTTCGTAAATCCACTAATACCATCAAACTGTCTGAGAGATGAAA
>CAZNYV010000040.1:0-15387 GCA_964577355.1 uncultured Campylobacteraceae bacterium | reverse complement strand
CGGGCTTTTGCCATATTCTCCATTGGCTGGAGGAGTGCTCAGTGGCAAATATGTAGAGGGTGAGGATTGGAGCAATTTTAGATATGGGCAATATCTACAAAATCCAGACCCGAGAATGAAAGCCCAAGCTGGAAGATTTGCCAATCCTAGATCCCTCGAGGCTGCTTCAAAATATGCTGATATAGCTAGAAAATACAATCTATCACCAGTCACAATGGCTACTGCTTGGAGCCTAAATTTTGATTTTGTACCTAGCACGATTGTTGGTGCGACATCCTCATCACAATTGGATGAAACACTTGCCGCATCAGGTGTTGTGCTGTCAAAAGAGCTTCTAAGGGAGTGTGATGAAGTAAATGCTCAAATCCTCTACCCGATGGGGTGAGAGGACTGGCATATTACGCTTGCAATGCCCTCAGAGCCTCGATTCGTTCGAGTACTGGTGGGTGAGTGTGGTAGAAAAATCCGTAAAGTTTGCTGGATTTTGGGAAGACTTTATTCTCGCTTGATAGCTTCGTTAGCGCTCCTATTAACTCTTCCTTGTATCCCATTCCATCACTAAAACTGTCCGCGCCGAATTCGTTTTGTTTGTAGATGAAATTGACTAGTGGTTGGATAAAAAATCCTATCGGTGATGAAAATATGACAAAAAACACTATCAATCCGTATGCGTCAGGTATGAGTCCGACACTCTCCAATGAGCCTTTTGGTAGATGTGAAAAACCATAGCAAAAAGCAAGTAGCATCAAGGCTGCTGACGCCATTCCTTTGAATATATCGCCCCTCTTGTAGTGCCCGAACTCATGGGCTAGTACGGCACCAATTTCTGCGGTTGAGAGCTTTTCGATGAGTGTATCGTAGAGTGCCACCCTTTTTGTTTTGCCAAATCCGCTGAAATAAGCATTTAGTCTGCTATCTCTCTTGCCGGCATCGATTTTGAATACGCCACCTATCTCAAACCCAGCCTTGGCTGCATCTGATTGGATGAGCGATTTGAGTTCGCCATCTTCTATTGGTATGAACTTGTTGAATATTGGCGCAAAAATCGTCGGATAGAGCATGTTGGCTAGCACTACAATAGACATCAGCATAGCAAAAACAATAAGCCACCAATTTTCAAAATTGGTCACAAATAGTGCTGTCGCGTAAAATATTGGCAACGCAATGATTAGAAAAATCCCTGCTTGTTTTACTTTGTCAACCAAAAATAGTTTGAGTGAAGATTTGTTGAATCCATATCTGGAGTCGATACCAAACTTGCTATACATATCAAAAGGGAGTGTGAGCAGAAAAGAGAGAGCAAAAAATCCAGTAACAAAAAAGAGTCCATTTGGATGCCATGAGCCAAATTTAGCCATAGAGTAGAGCAAGTTAAATCCTTCTCGAATCCAAAAAACAATCAAAAATAGCTCAAATAAAGACTCGTAAATCCCAAACCGCTCTTTTTCTAATGCATAAGACCTAGCAGTTGCATAATCAGTTGCATTTAGCAGTACTGGTTCGTCTGGATTTTGAGATTCCAAAAATGAAATCTGTCTTAGAGATATAAATATTTTTATTATTGTGTAAAAAAGATACACACCAAAAAACCATAAAAATAATTCAGACATTTTTACTCCCTTTTTTACCAGCCATTGTAATATATAGAAACTTTAACGAATAGATAAAAATATCAATAAAATAAATGAAAAAACGATTATCACTTATTCAGAATTAATTAAAATTTATTTTTGTACAATGAGCTGTTATTCCATGTTTTAAGAATTTGTCTTGTTATAGACGATTCAAAAGAATCAAATACACATACAGCATCTTTAGCTATATTTTTGGAGATGTTACATAAGGAGAACGAATGAAGCTAGGGTTTCTAGTTGATTTAGCTCTTTGCATCGGTTGTAAAGCCTGCGAAGTAGTCTGTAAATCAGAAAATAGTGTCCCTCTGTCTATGTGGAGACTTAGGGTTAAATATGTCGATAGTGGCGTATTTCCAGAGGTGAAGAGAGCTTTCACGCCTCTTAGATGCAACCACTGTGATAATGCACCGTGCCAACGAGTATGTCCTGTTAGTGCGCTTCACTATCTTGACAATGGTATTGTTAATATCGATAAACAAAGATGCATAGGCTGTGCAGCTTGCGTACTTGCTTGTCCTTATGGTGCAATCTATATAGACCCAATATCAAACACTGCTGATAAATGTACATTCTGTGCGCATAGAGTTGAGGCGGGACTGGCACCTTCATGTGTTATCGTCTGTCCTACTGAGGCAAATGTATTTGGTGACCTTGATGAACCTACGAGCCGTATTAGCCAATATATAGCTGCAAACAAAACAACAAGAGTCAGAAAACCAGAAAAAGGTACTCTGCCAAAACACTTCTATACTCAAGCTGGGGATATAAATCTAAATCCACTTGCAAGCGAGAGAAATGAAGGTTACAACCTGTTCAACAGAATAGGACATTTAGAACATGTTGGAGGACACTGATGATATTTGAATCTTTGGTAGCTGATGTACCTGTATTAAAATCAGCGGTTGTCACACTAGATGTTTTGAACACTCAAGTTGCTTGGGGTTGGATAATAGTTATGAATATGTGGGCAAAGAGCATTGGTACTGGTGTTTTCTTGGTCGGTGTATATATGATGAAGAAGTTTCCAGCAAGAAAATCTTTTTACAAGCCGATAATTCCATTGGTAGGTCTTGTTTTTATAGGTATTACTCTATTGTTTACCGTTATTGACCTTCACAAACCTTTCCGTGCTGGGTATATATTTTTGCACTCGCACTTTACTTCCGCGATTACTTGGGGGGCTTGGTTTATCAATATATACTCTCTAATACTTGTGTTGATGTTTTGGGCATATGTCAAAAAAGATGAGAAGCTTTTTGAGAAAGTGATACTGCCTGGTATTATTATGGCGCTTTTGACTACTGTTTATACGGCTGGTCTCATGGGTCTTTCTACTGCTAGAGAAATGTGGCAGGCACCTACTGAAATCGTCCAAATGGTTTTGGCGGCTGGTATTGGTGGAAGTGCATCATTGCTACTAGTGGGTAGTTTTACGATGGGCGAAGAAGAGAAAAAGAATCTCGGTGTTATCTTGGCTTATGCTACGGTTGCATCTCTTGTTATCTATGTTAGTGAGCTTATTTTTGCTCCTACGAAGTCAGAAGAAGCAGAATGGGTTGTAAACTATCTACTGCATGGTTGGATGGGTGTATATTTTATTCTTGGCTTGGTAATAGCTTTTGCATTGCCATCTTCACTTGCTTTTTGTTCGCAAAAAATTAACAACACAAAAATCCTAGTTCCTGCTGCATTGCTTGCGCTTGTCGGACTTTGGATGGTGAAACATGCGTGGCTTATTGCTCCACAAATGATACCGTTAAGCTAAGGGAGATAAAAGATGATAAATATAAAAAGAAGAGAATTTTTAAAGACTTCAGCTATCGTAGCTGGAGGTGCTGTTGTCGCGACTGGCGCAATCAAATCATTTATACCTAGCCTAAATGCGGGAGACAGCGTAGCTGGTTTTGACAAAATACCAGTAGCAAATGGTAACTTTGCTTACTATCCACCTTTTGATAAATGGCACGGATGGAAAGAGATGAGCGGTGATGATTGGAAAAACGGCGGTATTGCTAGACACGATGTCAAAGTCTATGACTATGTGTTGGTTCCTACATCATGCAACAACTGCGAAGCTTCTTGCGGTCTTTTGGCGTATGTGGACAAGGAGTCACTAACTGTCAAAAAAATACTAGGAAATCCACTTCATGTAGGAAGTCTCGGTAGAACTTGTGCAAAAGGTGTGGCTGCGGTTAGCCAAATGTACGATCCAGACAGAATCCCATTTCCACTCAAAAGAGCCCCTGGCACAAAAAGAGGCGAGGGCAAATGGGTTAGAACTAGCTGGGATGAAGCCCTAAATACAATCGGCAAAAAAATGAGCGATACCCTCAAAAGAGGCGATGAGACCTGCAAAAAAGAGATAATGTATCATGTGGGTCGTCCAAATGAAAATGGTTTTACTCCTAGAGTTTGGCACACGCTTGGCGTCGACTCTACTGGTTCACATACAAATATTTGTTCATCTGGCGGACGATCAAGCTCGCTTATGTGGGTAAATGACGATAGAACTGACCCAGATTGGGAAAACGCAAAAGTTATTATTTTGGCTTCAGGGCATGCGGCGGATTCTGGTCACTACTTCCAACAATCAGCTGGGCAGATAGCCAAAGCTAGAAAAAATGGCGCAAAATTGATTGCAATGGATCCTAGAATGTCAAATTCAGCTGGTATTGCTGACCTTTGGATAGCTTCTTGGCCTGGTACGGAAGCGGCTATATATCTAGCTATTGCAAATAGAATTATTCAAGAAGACAAAATCAATCGTGAATTTGTCAAAACTTGGTATAACTGGCAAGCGCTGATGGATGACAAAAAACATCTTGAGTTCCTAAAATCAAAAAATATCATTTCAGTACTACCAACTGGTAATGACTTTGATGCATTTGTAAACCTGCTAAAAGATATGTACAAAGACTATACAATGGAATGGGCTGCAAAAGAGAGCCATGTTGATTTGAATAGACTAGAAAAACTCTACCAATACTTTGTGTGGGGCGGAGACCAAATCGTATCGTTCAACTGGAGGGGGCCGAGTGCGGGCAATAGAGGCGGATGGTTGTATGGCAAAAATATGATTTTCGCTCTATCGCTCGTAGGTTCTATCGGCGGAAAAGGTCAACTTGGCTTTGAGCATATGAGAGCTATATCTGTAGCTGGAAAAGGCGGTGCGGCAACGGTTGGTGAAAAAGCACCAGCTGTCAATACTTGGAATGAGCTTAGCTGGCCACCAGAATGGCCTTTGACATCTTTTGAGCCTTCAATGTGTCTTCCGCATTTGATTAGTGACAAAGAGTGGCAAAAAAAATGGAAAGACCAAGGTCTTCATGTGCCTGAAAAACTATCTGTTTGGTTCCCTAGACAGTACAACCCAGCATGGATAAATCCGGATGGTTTCAGATGGGTGGAAGCGCTGAAAGATGAGACAAAATTTGAGCTAACTGTAAATCCTAGTCCGATTTGGTCTGAGACAAACTGGCATTGTGATTATATATTGCCTGTAGGTCTTGCAGCTGAGAGACATGACCAACATTCAGAGCCTACAAGGGCGCATGAAGCATGGACAATCATGAGACAGCCAGCACTCAGAAATGTTCTGATGAAACAAGGATGGAAACCAAAAGACCCAGCTCGTGCAACACTCGAAGCTCATATGAAAGCTGGTTTGGGAGAGATTTGGGAAGAAAACGAGTGGTGGATCAATCTTATTTGGCATGTTGACCCAGACGGCACTCTTGGAATCAGACAGTACTGGGAGTCAAAAGCAAATCCAGGCAAGCCTGTTACGCTTGAAGAGTACTACAATGCAGCATTTGGAACACTTCCAAATCTAGCAAAAAGTGCCGAAGAAGCCGCTGCTGTAAAAGCTCAAAATGCAAAAACACCTGCCGAAAAAGAGGTGGCGGAATTTGCCAAAAAATATCCAAATTATGATTTCATGAGAGATAGAGGTGCTTGGACTGAAGCAAAAGACCTTGTCAATACACACATGAGAGGTTTGCATATTGACCATGAAAAAAATCTAGTCAAAACCAAAGGTAAATATTTCTTTGATGCTCCGCTAGAAGTGCCAATGGGTAGTGTAAAAATCGATCCCAGAACAAATGTTGCTTATGCTAGTACGCCAGATGGTAGAAACAATGTGGGTGTCAAAGTTGGTGACAAAGTGGTTGAAGGCTTTGAGACACCTAGTAGAAAAATGGACTTTTTTGTTGACTGGATGTGTGAATGGGGATGGCCTGAGTATGCACTTCCGATGTATCCAAAAAATGAAGCTGAGAAAAAAGAGTTTGTTCATGTAATTAGCCATGTAAATCATATGTATATGACTGAGCCAAATGCATTTGCTCTTAATCCCGTGTTCAGATTGCCATATAATATTCATACTAGAAGCGTCAACTCAAAATGGCTAATGGAAATCAGCCAAAACCACAATCCAATCTGGATGGCGGCGAGCGATGCCAAAAAAATGGGACTAAAACAAGGCGACCCTATAAAGGTTCGTGTTATAGATAGCTTGACAAATCTCGAATCAGGATATTTCATAGCGATGTGCGTACCGACTGAAGGTCATCTCCCAGGTGCTCTTTCATGCTCACACCACTCTGGCAGATGGAGATTGGTTGATCAGGTTGTTATACCAGGTTTCGAAACGCCACTTACTCCAATAGGCACTGGTACACCGCTAGCAGAACTCAAAAAAGATGGCAATACTTATGATTTGAAATATGTCAGTGGTATCAAGCCTCAAGAACCAAAAGAGACAAAAGAGTTCGGACCAACTGGTTGGCCGTATGCCGCATACAACAAAGATATGGAAAATATTCACTGGAATGGCTTGACTGGAAGTTTCCAAAATGCTACTTTTGCTCCAAATCCAGACCCGATTAGCGGTATGCAGTGTTGGCACAAAAAGGTTCTTGTTGAAAAAGCTGGCGAGGGCGACAAGATAGGCGATGTAAAAGCAAATATTGAGAATAATATGAAAATTTTTCAGGCTTGGAGAGACAAATTGACCAGGCCTGCAAAACTTGGGGGCTTAAGACGACCAGTTCATCTCAAAAGACCATGGGTACCTCTAACAAGAGAAGCCTACCAAATGCCAAAAGCATAATCTGACATTCATGGTCGCCCTCGGGCGACCGACTTCAAAAGGTAAATCTTGAATCGAATAGAAAAAACAAAAATCAGAACTATTTACTACACACTCTTTTCTAGGCTTTTGACGAGAGAGGTTGATGAGCAAACTATAGACATCATTAGACGCGGTTGTGAGAGCGATGAACTTATGAGCGATTTGTTCAAGCTGAGCAACGATTGGGAAGAGTTTACAACCAAATCGTCGCAAGAGATTGCCGAGATTTTGGCTGTTGAATATGTTGATTTGTTCATATTAAAACTAGTTCCGTATGAGAGTTTTTATACATCTGATGATATGATGATAGAATCAGGAAGTGAGAATAGGGCTATTGCATTTTATAAGCAATATGGTTTTGAAGCTGATTTGATAGCTGCGAGAGTTGTCTCAGGTGACCATATTGGTATCGAGCTAGAGTTTATGATGAACTTGATAAAAGGCGAGTTAGACGCACTAGAAGAGGGCAATGAAGAATATGCCAACCAGATTCGAAATATAGAAAAATCATTCTTGAAAGAGCATCTGTTGCCGTTTGCGATGCACTTTTTGCCTGCACTTTCTACAGCCTCCAATAAACCATTCTATAAAGATATTGGCGATGTGTCGTTTGAATTTTTATTGAGTGATTTTGAGGAACTAACTTCTCATAATGGCTAAAATCAATCTTAACTATACTGCTTGCTTGCACTCTAGGAGTGTTGCTGCGAAGTGTGTTAAATGTGAAAATGTATGTGATTTTGAAGCTCTAAAAATAAATAATCAAAATAT
Organism: uncultured Campylobacteraceae bacterium; assembly: GCA_964577355.1. GTDB lineage: Bacteria > Campylobacterota > Campylobacteria > Campylobacterales > UBA6016 > CAZNYV01. The sequence continues at coordinate 7,848 of CAZNYV010000040.1, read as the reverse complement.
TGAGTTTTATCCAGATAGATGCACAAATTGCTTGGAGTGTCTGCCAGTTTGTCCTACAAATGCTATTAGTTCTCCTCGTGTTGATGTTTTGGGTTTTATTAGTAATTTTTTGGATGACCAAGAGGACACAATATCCATCTCTGCAACCGAGTTTGTTCCTGTTGTTTTTGATGAGCAAGCTATTTTGACTCTACTGATTTTGGGTAAAAGCTGTATCAATATAGAGTCAATTCAGGGCGATATTTATCCGAAACTGGTTGCTAAGATTGAAAATATTAATACTTATGCGGCATCTCTTGGAATCAATACTAGAGCTGTTCTGACAGATGGCAACAAGACTCCAAATCAAGAACTTTCGAGTAGGCGTTCATTTTTTAATGCATTTACTTCAAAGAAACTAATCTCTGTAGCCAGAGAGATTAATGAACAGAGCAAAGAGCCAGTGGAGTGCATAGTGTTTGGCTCCTCGATGATGGATTGTGATGAACTTCGTCAGAAGATTTTGCCACCCAATAGGGAGGGCTTTTTGAGTGTTATCAAGAATCTTCACATTGATGAGAACATTCGAGTCGAGGCTATATTTAGTAGTGACAAGATGATTGATGATACATGTACAAACTGTGAGCTTTGCTACAATCTGTGCCCAACTGGCGCTCTGAGTACGGCACGACTCAAGAATTCGATAAATTTTGAAAGCCACAAATGTATTAAATGTGCACTATGTGAAGATGTCTGTGCGACAAAAAGTATACATTCGCTGCCTGACATCAGTTTGGCTAGTTTTGCAAAACAGAGCAAAAGAGAACTTATTAAGTTTAGAGCCATAGGCTGTGTGTCGTGTGGTCTCTTGTTCACGCAAATGAACGATGAGATTATCTGCCCTAGATGTTCAAAAGAGGACGACGATGCTATGGAGCTTAGTGGTCTGTTTGAAAATCAACCACAAAGAGATTAAGAAGGATTAATATGACTGATACCCCACTAATAGATAAAACATTTGATTTGATTTTGTCACCAAATAAAAGTGGTGTCTATATTTCCAAACCAGACATAAACAAGGTAGCTGTGGCTGTTGGATTCTCAATAATTTTGCAAGAGCGAAAACGGATGATGAATGAACTGTTCAAATCAATTCGTACAAAAGAAGAGTTGTCAACTCTTTATGGTGCGCTGATAGCATTTTATGATGCCAAAAGAATAGATTATGAGTCTGTTTTTGGCTTCTTTCCTAGTGGTAAAGATGCCCTTGAGGGTCAATATGGCAAATGTGTAGACTCTATTCAAAAGTTAAAAGAGCTGAAGGAGGAGGCGGAGCTTATGACTTTGTCTCTGCCTCAGATTTAATTATCATAAGTAGATATTAATAAATACTTAACAAATTCTAGCTAAAATCTGCACGAATCAAAATCTAGGAGATACAATAATGAGAAAGTTGGCCTTATCACTTCTGCTCGCGGCGTCTGTTTTCGCAGCTGATGTTAATGTAAAACTAAAAGTAAGCGGAATGACATGTCCGTCATGTGTGAAAAATGTAAAAAATGCAATCACAAGCGTAAAAGGTGTCAAAGAAGCAAAGGTATATCTAAAAGATGGCAGAGCTGATGTTGTGTGTGATGAGAGCGTCAAGCCTTCTGATATAGCTGACGCTATCAAAAAAGATGGTTATGGCGCAGAGGTTGTAAAGTAGACCTCCGCTGATTTGTATTGAGATCCTAGTTTGTGCTAGGATCTTTCGTGTTCTACTACTATTTCTTCCATAATTCCAAATAGCTTGTCGCTAGCAGACTCCATGTTTTCAAAGTTTTTAAGAATTATTTCTTTATTCTCAATCGCACTATTTTGATCCAAGAATCTCATAGAATTTATTACATTATCATGTACGCCTTTGTGTGGCTCCATAATTTTTTGATACCCATTTGTTTTTCCGAAAAACTCTTTTCCTTCTCCAACATACCATTTACCAAGTCTGCATCCATGATGGTCACCAAACTCTTGTACTTTTTTGCCCTGACTCATAGAGAGGTATGCATTGGATTTGTACACTACATGGTCTATTTTGGCCAGAGTTAGGAATATTTTTGCTTCCATATTTCTGGAGTCCTCAGAGACTGAAGTGGCATTTTTATTAAATCCATATAGCACTTCCATGAAGTTATCCATCTCTCTTCCAACACCAGCTGATAGGTCGGCCATATTGCTAGAGTTTTCCTTGATGTCATGTACTTCTTGATTGAGTGTATTTGCTGATATTGAAATTTCAGCAGTAGCTTTTTGTGTTCTTTCTGCTAGTTTTCTAACCTCATCGGCAACAACAGCAAAACCTCTGCCAGCTTCACCAGCGCGGGCAGCCTCAATAGCTGCGTTGAGGGCCAACATATTTGTTTGCTCCGCGATATCTTTTATAAATCCAACTACACTTGTTATTTCACCTGTTTTTGTGGACAACATGTCAAGCGACATGTCAATTTTGCTAATGCTTTCAACCAAAGTAGTCATGGTTGAGGCTACGACTTTTACGATTGACATATTAGAATCGGATTCTTTTGCCATATCCGCAATATGAATGGTCATGTCTCTGAGTATTGCAACATTTGCCATAAGGTCTGTTTGAACAGTTTTTAAGTTATTGTTCAGTTTTGCTCCACTTAGCTCAGCTAATCCACCAGCTAGTACATTCTGCTCGTTTGTGCGATAGTTTGCTTCTAGTTTTTCTATTACTTGGTTTATTAATGATGCAGAGCGAAGCAAGTCGCCATTGAGCACGCTAGTGTTCATTTTGTTAAAGCTTTTACCTTCGCCAGCTTCTAACATCGCCCTATTTAACTCTTTTACAAACGCTTCAATTTGATCTAAAAACTGGTTGATATGGTGTGATGACTCTGCTAACTCGTCGCTACCAGTAATAGTCAATCTTTTTCTAAGGTCGCCATCGCCTTTGTCAAGATTGCTTGCCGTGCCAGTCAGGAGATATAGTTTTTTGAATAGCATCTCTTTGAAAACGACTAATGCAACTCCAACAAAAACAATGCTTAGTACAATAATAGAAATTATAATAGTGCTAAGTGAAGAGCTGATTTCTTTTGAAATTTCTTTTGTATCTAGTTTTATATCCAAGACTCCAAGTACCATACCTTTTGAAGCATTGGAGTGACATTGAAGACAGCTTTCATTTGCAATAAGTGGTCGAATATATCTAACAGAGCCATCCTTGTTGTCAATACTCATTGGTGTTTTGCTATCGAAGACCGATTTGGCTTCACTATCTATCTCTTGTTTTTCTGTAATACCAAATAGCTCTCTTACCTCTTTTGACTGGTGTAATTTCAGCCCAGATATTCCCTCTATCTTCGTAGCATTCTCAAGTGTGTCTTTTACAATTGCAGGATCACCCATGCTCATACTTGTTCTGACGGTTTGGAATATAGATTCGCTCAGCATTAGAACATTTTTTTGTGAGCTTTTTTGAGAGAGTGAATTGAAGCTATACGACATAAATGCTATGATCAGAATAGAGCCAAATATGATGGAGCCTACAAGCATCACTATGATTTTTGAGTGTATGGTGTTTAGCATTTTGTTGAGTCCTTTCCTGATTGTATGTGAGTGCAAACTCTTAGAAGATTTTTTAAAGCGTTGTTGACATCTACTGGTTTTATGATAAAGCCATCTACGCCCTCATTTAGAAGACCTATCAGCAGCATTGGTTGGTCGTAGGTGCTACAGACTACAACATATTGAGCTCTGTTGATTTCATGTATTTTTTCTATTAACTCCAAACCGTCCATATCTGGCATAGCCATATCTGTCAGTACTAAGTCATACTCTGTTGTCATATACTCTTCGAGAGCATCTTGTCCATTACTAAACGATTTTATTGTCTTGAAGTAAGGAGTTAGAAGTTTTTCGAATACTTTTCTTGTCTCCGAATCATCTTCAACATAAAGCAGACTAAGGTTGGAAGCAACCTCTAGCAGGCTGGTCTTATACTCTTTTGCCAAGATTACCTACTCCTTGATTTCTTTCAAAATAAAAATTAGTTTATTATACTTTATTGATGGTTTTATTTTGGTCAACTATACAGATAAGTTACAAAACCATTATGAGACTTGTTATGATAAAATCCATTTTATTTTTCGTTTGGAGTTTTTGAGTATGGGCATGGGTATGATTTTGACTGTTTTCAAGGAGAAGACAATATTGCTTTTGGAGGAAGATGATGAGTTAAGGCTTCAGACGGCTGAGACACTGAGGGCATTATTCAAAAGGGTGCTTGTGGCAAAAGACTCAATAAGGGCGTTGATTGCATATGAAAGTTCTAAGCCAGATATTATATTGGCTGGAATCAGTATTTCAGAAAAAGATGGATTGTATTTTATAAAACATATTCGAGAAAAAGATTATGTAACGCCGATTATTGCGATAGCCGATGGTAATGAACAAGAGGTGTTAATCTCTCTTGTAAACCTTTCAGCCGATGGATATTTGACTAAGCCATATGTAATAGATAGTGTCATTGATGCTATTAAAATAGCCCTCAAAAGAAATAAACCATCAGAAACACTGGTGACATTGGGAAAAGATATATACTATAATTATACAACTAGAGAGGTGTATGAGCATGGTATTCCGATAGTTCTTGGTAACAAAGAGCACTCTTTGTTCAGAATGCTACTGGAGAATCATCCAAAAACCATATCCAAAGATGAGGTTTTTTAAAAACTGTGGCCTATGGATGAACCTTCCGATGCTTCTATCAAAAATATCATTTTGAGGTTGAGGTCAAAAATTAAGGCCGATATTTTTGTTAATGTCCGTAGTGTTGGTTATCGATTGAAACTAGACTAAAGCCAAGAATGCTCTATTGCTGTGCTTGGCTTAATAGCGCTTGTCGTTTTTCATGCAGAAGTTTATCTAGTAGAGCAAACATATCGTCGCCGGCTTCCTCTGCATTCATGAAATTTTCTCTTAGTTTTTCTTGATTCTCTACGACGGTATCCTTTCCACCAATGTATCTCAGGTTGTCCAAAATGTATTGATGGAATTTTTCGTGTGGTTTTTTTATCAGTTTCCAACTAGGTAAAGCTCCAAATGTTTTGTCACCAAGACCTTCGTTGTACCATCTGCCAAAACTACAGTTGTTATGGTCTGTGAAATTTTCTTTGATTTTGCCATGGAAAATAGAAACATAAACGCTTGATTTGAATACGGTATGGTCAATTTTTGCCAAAATCAGATACGAAGTTGATAGTGTCTGACTAGCTTTTATTGCCATTTGTTTTGCATTGTTACTAAATTTGACTAGTGTATCTCTAAATACCAACATGGTGTCGGCAGACTCTTTTGCAATATGTAGTGTCTCTTCCGCATCTGTTGAAATTTGTTCACTTTCTTGTTGCAGACTTTGGATTGATACTGAAATCTCCCCCGTGGCTCTTTGTGTTTTTTCTGCCAATTTTCTAACCTCGTCCGCAACAACAGCAAAACCTCTACCGTGCTCTCCAGCTCTAGCTGCTTCTATGGCTGCGTTTAGTGCTAGCAGATTTGTTTGCTCTGCGATATCTTTTATGAGATTGACCACCGATGTTATGTCGTTTGCTCTATTTGCCAAACCAGCAATAGCTTGATTTGATGAGGATATGATTGACTGGAGATTTTGTAGTTTTTCTGTTGTATTGTTTACTTCATATACCGCTGTGTTTGATTCTGTTGCAATTTCTCCAGAAAGTGTGTCTATGTCTTTTAGGTCGTCTATATTCTTGCTAAGGTCAGATTGTATAATCCTAAACCCACCCATAACACCTTTGCCTACCTCTCCCAGTTTGGAATTAATTCCCATTCTTTCTTGAAGAGCATTGTTTTCTTCCATTAGGCTGATTGCATTGTTTAGTTTTTTTGCATTAACGGCGTAGCTTCCTATTAAGCCTTTTGCTGTTATTGCTCTATGATATCTCTTTTCGCTGGCTGCTTCGATGGCTGCATTGATTTCTCTCATAAATGTTTCTAGCTGGTCAAACATATCGTTTATGTTTATTGCCAACTCTTTCATGCCAATATTTTTGTCTAAATTGATAATTCTTGACTCAAAGAATCCATTTGTACCCTCTTTGGTTACCTCGGTTATTCTAGCGATTGAATTTTGAGTAACCCTGATTTCTTTGAACATAATCCAAGCAAGTGCAAAATTGATAATAGTAAATACAACAAACCAGTGAAAGCCAAAATAGTATGACTCTGCACACAAAGAGAGCACAAACATAAATATAGAAACAGCATTCGCCATTTGAGCCTTTGTTAGACTAGAGAGAGAGGACAAATTGTTCATATGTTATCCCTTGTTGCTTTAAGTGGTTCAAAAGTGTTTCTGTACCAGCTTTGGTTCCGCCTGTTGATTCTTTGGAAAGTAACAACTGATATATAGGCCATATCTTTTCGATGGCGCTTGGTTCGGGGCTTCTTCTTACTGAGTGATAGCCTATTGTATTTCCATTGATGTCAAAAGATGGTGTGACATGGGCAAAAACCCAGTAGTGATTATCATTTTTTGAGCGGTTTTTGACATACGCATATATCTCTTTACCTTTTGAGATAGTATCCCACAATAGTTGGAATACACAATTTGGCATATCTTTATGTCGCAATAAATTGTGTGGAGCACCTATAAGCTCAGATTCTGAGTATTCTGACATCTGTATGAACAGCTGATTGCCATAAGTGATAGTGCCGTTCAAATCTGTTTTGGAGACGATAAACTGCGTCTCAGGAAATTTTTTTTCTGCCATTGATTAAGCCTCTCTGTGAGTTGTATTGAATAGTTTTGGCTGATAAAATTTGATTTCTAATGAGAATACTACATATGATATAACTTTTTATGTTAACCAATAGCAATTACATTAGATAAACTATAAGGCATTATATCAAATAAATAGTCTCGTCTTGGTCTGATAAACTATCTTTGCATATAACTATTGTGTGACCATTGTTTGTCTTGTGGCTTTTTAGTGCCTAGCACCAAGCATTTGTATAAATGTGCTAAGAATTTCAGAGTCGATTTTTCCGTTGAATAAGCTATCATTTTTCATTAGTCTAAGAGCTTCAAAGGAGTTGACTGCACTTTTGTACGATCTTTCAGAAGTTAAGGCATCGAAAATATCGCAGATTGTTACGATCTTGGCAAAATAAGGTATCTCTTGATTTTTTAAACCCATTGGATAGCCGGAGCCATCTATTTTTTCATGGTGAAATTTTATTGCGGAAAGTATCTCTGCGTCATTAATACCCAGAGATAGCGCAATATTGTGACCAGCTTCTGGATGCGCTGTTATCTCTTCCAGCTCTTCGGTTGATAGTTTGGTGTTTTTATTTATTATCTCTTTTTCAACTTCTATCTTGCCGAGGTCATGCATCAGTCCTGAGAGCCCAAGTTTTTCTACATCATTTCTATGAAGCTTCTTGTATCTTCCAAAATACATCGCGTAAATACCAACATTTATCGAATGGGTATGAGTATGATAGTCGTGAGACATTATTTTTGAAAGAGATTTAAATGTTGTATTGTTATCAATTATCATACCCGATAGGTCATCTACTACTTGGCTAACCTCTCTAATGTTTACAGATTCAAAATCATTAAATAGTTTTTCAACTGTTTTTTGACCTTTTTCATATGTTATTGCACTTATATGTTCGGTTGAATGCACCTTGAGCGGTTCGTCTTTTGCAAGATGTTTTTCCAAATAGTGTTTTATTTTTTGATTTTTGATAGTTAGGGCGCCTGTATTTTTATGCTAAATTTTTTATTATCGAATCAACAAGCTGTATCGAAAGATCAAGTGTTTCTTTTTGTGGTAT
>CAZNYV010000039.1:6264-15581 GCA_964577355.1 uncultured Campylobacteraceae bacterium | reverse complement strand
TGTTATTGTGAAAAAAAGCTCGCTCATTCCAATGCTTATACGGCATCAGTACGGTTTGATAGTAATGCTTTACACTGCCAGCAGAAAAAATCGAGATGCTTTTGTATGGTTCTTTCTTTTTGAAAACAACCATCGGAGCGACAATAGTTATACCATATACCGTCGATAGTTTTTTTAGATTTTCAAGATGGATATTACTCTGCTCCTCAATAAGCCCCATATGCATATGCTCGAACTCTTTGAAAAACATATTTGTCGTATACTCTGGCAAAATGGCAATATCTACTTTTTTTGCTCTAGCATTCATCAAATAGTAATCAAGCTTCGCTTTCTCTATAGGTAGCGAAGGAATTTGGATGACAGCTACTTTTAGGCTCTTATTTTGTTTCATAAGACTCTATCTCTAGCTTTGCATTTTCTAGTAGTTCGCTCGCTATTTTTAGCTTTTGCACACCATCTTTGTACAATCCGACACCATCACTTAGTGTCAGTTCTGGATTTGATAATTTTTGAACTATCTCTTTTACATCATTTAGCTCTTTTTCAAAGCTATTTTTTTGTTTTTCAGCCATCTTCTAAACCTCTGCAATTCTAGGCGGTTTGCCTTTAAAAACATTGTTATTATACCGAGACAGAACCATCTCTATTATACTCTCAGAGTGCCCCATTTCAGCTACTTCTTCTGGTTTTTTGCCATCATCAAACATCGCTGACATCACCTTGTCAAGCTCCGCATAGGTATGACCTAGCTCATCTTCGTCAGTCTGCCCCTCCCAAAGGTCAGCACTAGGCGCTTTAGTCAATATCTCATCTATGACACCTAGGTGAGCTGCAAACTCGAATATTTGAGTTTTATACAGCTGTCCGATAGGATTAATAGCACATGCCGTATCACCAAAAAGTGTACCGTAGCCTAGGATTATTTCGCTTTTATTGCTCGTACCTACGACAAGTGCTCTGTCACGACTTGATATATCATAAAGCACACACATTCTCTGTCTTGCAGCCAAATTTCCTTTGCGAAGCGGTGTTAGCTCCAACGGATACGACAAAAGCATATTTTTGATAGATACATGCTCAGCCTCGATATCAAACTTCTCGCACATCATAAGAGCATGACTCATATGTATCGGGTTTGTTGTATCCGAAGGTATCAGCACGGCTTTGATGTTATGCCCAAAAGCTTTTTTGCAAAGCACAGCCACGGTTGCGGAATCAATTCCGCCAGAAAGTCCGAACACAACTCGCTCAAAACCAGCGGCTTTGACTTCATCTTGCAAAAATTTTACCAGCTTATCTTCAAGCTGTTGGTAGTCTAATTTTTTCATTGTCTCTCCATGTTTTGGGATAAATACAGTTCTAAAACTCTTCTCTTTTACTACTAACAAGTAGCCTCGCCAGGCTCTCTCTCGGGTCTTTACCCTCAAGCAGAGACACAACCTCTTCTGCAATTGGCGCATAGAGTAATTTTTTTGTAGCTATTTTGACTACAGCTCGTGCCGTCTCAACACCCTCAGCTGTCTCACCAAGTATCGCGAGTATCTCCTCTAGTTTTTTGCCTTCAGCCAACATGCGCCCCACGCGAAAGTTACGAGACAGCTCGCTTGATGCAGTCAAAAACAGGTCTCCAACACCACTAAGCCCTACAAAAGTCTCAAATTTGGCACCAAAATGAAGACCAAAACGACTCATCTCAGCAAGACCTCTTGTTATCAGCGCCGCTCTTGCATTGTTGCCAAGACCCAATCCTTCGCACACACCGCCCGCTACAGCTATAACATTTTTATAAGCACCTGCTATCTCCGAGCCTTTGACATCATCTGATAGATATATTTTCATAAAATATGGAAAAAACCGCAAAAAACCCTCAGAGCATGCTTTATTTTCGCTAGACATAACCAGTGCGGTTGGCAAGCTTTTCATCACCTCAGAAGCAAACGATGGTCCTGACAAGTAGCAAAGATTTGATGCTGGAACATGCTCCATATATATCTCATTTAAAAATCTACCGCTGCTACTCTCAATACCTTTTGATGCTACCAAAATGTTTTGACCGTTGAACTTAAAATTCGCACCAAGCCACTGCGATATCGACTGTGTGGAGATAGAAATTATCAGGTTTTTGCACTCAAGCACTTCAGATAATTCACAAAAACCGTCAAAATCCCTAGGTGTTCTAGACCAGATTTTTGGCTTGAACCCAGCACTTTTTATAGCAAAAAAGAGTGCACTTCCCCATTTTCCACCACCGATAATACCAATGCTAGACGCCATAATCATACTCCTTTGCTGAGTGTTGTAAGGCACTTTTCAAGGCTTCAATATTTGTCAATCTACCAAGAACCACCAGTATGTCTCCAGCATCTATCTTATGGTTTAGCCTACCCACATTGAACATAAAATGCTCAGACAGCTCATTATCAAGAAGTCCTAGCGCCAACAAGTCAAATCTCTCATCCAGTCGAACACTAATCAGGTATTCACCATCCAAAAAAGAGCCCTCTGGTATCTCAATCTCACTTATTTCCAGCTCATTCTTGAAGAAAAACGCATTCTCTTTATAGACTATACCTTCTACAACATCATAAACTCTCGGGCGTTTGATAAGGTTGAAAATATTTGTAGCGGTGATTTCATTTAGGTCAATCGCTTTGTTGGCGCCAGCCAGTATCAGCTTGTGTTTTTGATGAATATCTTGGGCGCGAGAGAGTATTTTCACCCTCTTGTCTAGCGCTCTAGCACTTAATGTTACAAATAAATTTAGCTCGTCATTGTTTGTGACACAAAATATAAAATCAATATCCATGCCAACACCAACCGATATAAGATTTTCATCTTTTGTCAAATCCAAATTATAAGCATTGCACCCATGTTCTATTGCTAACAATACTCTCTCTGGGTCGGTGTCTATAACTATAATATTTTCATTTGGCATCTGCAAGTGCTGTTGAATTTCAAGCCCTATATCTCCAAAACCAAAAATGAGCACTTTTTTCATTTTACACACGCCCTAACCATTTTGAGCCTCAAGCCTTCTATGTTTTTTGGTCTACCTGTAACAATCAAGACATCGCCTTTGTATAGTTTCAGCTCACTAATTTTTGGATTAAAATCAAAGTCAGTGGCATTGCCATGCCTGAAAAGACCAATAAGAAGTACGGCGTAGAAATCTAAATCAATCTGCTCCGCAGTAATAAAACCACATGTAGAAGATATTTCACCAACAACTATCTCTTCAACAGTAATTTTTTTATCACTATGCACAAGGTCACTCATGGCTTCAAAGGCAATTGGATTGTTTACAAACTGTGAAAACATCTTTGCTCCAATTTTCCAAGACATCGCTTCATTCGCACCAGCTAACAAAAATCTATCTTTATTGTGCATATCATTTGCCTTGACCGCTATGTATATCGACTTGCTAATAGAACGCACAGTCAGTACAATAGATAGATTTGTCAAGTCTGATTTGGTTAGGGCTATGACAGCTTTTATCTTCTTTGCAAGCCCTAGTGAGTGGTAAGTAGCAGTAAAAGTCCCATCAAATAAAAATGCAAAATGCCCCTGTGCTTTTGCTCTATCCACTTTTGACTGCACCGAATCAACGATCAAATATGGCTCATTTGCCTCTCGTAGCTTAGCGGCCAAATCTGCAGCAGTTTTACTAAAACCAACGATGACAATATAGCTTTCCAATCTGCTTATAGCTTTGTATTCGCTTTTTTCTTTTGTCTCGTTGACTTTTTTCTCAAGCCCAGTCGTAATAATAGATGTAAACATTGCAAGGATACTAAGTCCAGCGAAGACTAGCAATATCGCAATCACCTTACCAACTGGTGTGTGCGGCGTTATGTCCCCATATCCAACCGTACCCATCGTAATAACTGCCCAATACAGAGCATCAAAATAGCTTTTTACTCGCTCATTCGCAAACTCATTTTGGTAAAACATCGCCGACGATATAAAAAGAGTCATCAAAATTATCATTGCAAGCAATGTTATTTCATATTTTTTATCCCTAAAAACAGTAACAAGATAACCCGTGCTCTCAAAATACCTAAATAGCTTCAAAAGCCTAAGAGGTCGAAGCTCTGGATGAATAGCAAGCAAATCTATAATACTCATAGGCTTGAGTATAAATGCTAGTTTCAACTTTGCAGCGGTGTATAGAAAGTCTGAAATTTTGAATCGTTGATTGAGCTCAACAGACTCTTCGTACATCGATATATAGAGCTTAAAAATATCCCCGCTCACCCAAAATCTCAGCAGGTATTCTATAGAAAAAATAGCGATAGCTCCGTACTCAAAGGCAACAGCCCAAAATGAAAGATTTGCACCAGTGTCATAAACATATTCGATACTAGTTGCAAAAACCAAAAATATCATAAATCTGTCGAAATAGACATTTAGCCAGTAGTGTTCGTCATTCAAAAGTCGATAAACACTATGTTTGAAGTGTCCGTACTCTTCAGAGCTGGCTGGTAGATAAGCCAAATTCAGTAGTTTCTGCTGCAGCCAGCCCATATTCATTTGTTCATCTGCCTATTCACTAAGCATTTGTTTTAAGAGCTCATTAACTTTTGCTGGGTTTGCGCTACCTTTGCTGGCTTTCATTGTCTGCCCAACAAAAAAACCAAACAGCGCCTCTTTTCCAGCCCTATAGTCAGCTAGAGGTTTTGGATTTGCATTGATTACCTCTTGGATTATAGCGACGATTGCGCCGTCATCACTAACCTGTTTGAGCCCAAGCTTCTCTATGATTGCATCAATCTCATTATCCGTATTTTCAACCAAAAAGTCTAGTACATCTTTTGCGGCTTTGCCGCTTATAGTGCCATCACTGATTCTTTTTGTCAATGTTGCCAATTTAAGCGCTGAGATTCCGCAGTTCTCTAGTGTCAGCCCTTTTGTATTCAATCGTCCTAAGAGCTCTACAGTCAGCCAGCTAACAGCTAGCTTAGCATCGCTTCCCTTAGCAATTATCGCTTCAAAATAGTGTGCCATAGTCAAATCATTTGTGATAACACCAGCGTTGTAGGCTGAAATGCTGTACTCATTTATTAGTCTTGCTTTTTTCTCATCTGGAAGCTCTGGCAGATTTTTTGCCTCTTCTAGCATCTCGTCAGGAATAATTACAGGCAAAATATCTGGGTCTGGGAAGTATCTATAATCAGCAGAGCCCTCTTTGCCCCTCATTGAACGAGTCTCGTTTTTGGCTGCATCATAAAGCCTAGTCTCCTGGCACACTTCCTGCTCATAAACACCGTTCATCCATGCTTCTCGTTGTCTCGCAACTTCGTAATCTATAGCTCTTTGGATAAATCTGAAGCTATTGATATTTTTGATTTCAACCCTAGTGTATAGGTTCGTATCACCTTTTGGTCGAATCGACACATTGGCATCACACCTAAAAGAGCCTTCTTGCATATTTGCATCAGAAATACCAAGATATGTCACTATTGCGTGGAGTTTTTTGAGATACTCTATAGCCTCAAGCGAACTCGACATGTCAGGCTCAGAGACTATTTCTAGCAAAGGTGTCCCTACACGGTTCAAATCCACCTTGCTATATCCTGACTCATGGATATTTTTGCCAGCGTCTTCTTCTAGGTGCGCTCTCGCAACCCTAATGGACTTTGAACTGCCATCTTCAAAATCAATAGACAGAGTACCATTTGCTACTATTGGCACGGTGAATTGTGAGATTTGATATGCTTTTGGTGAGTCTGGATAGAAGTAACTTTTTCTATCAAAAATAGAGACTTTATTGTTCGTAGCTTTTATCGCATTGCCGAGAAGCAATGCTTTTTTTACTGCTTCCAAATTTAGCACTGGAAGTGCGCCTGGAAGTGCTAGGCATGTTGGACATGTATTAATATTAGGCTCATCACCAAAGCTAGTCGGGCAAGAGCAGAAGATTTTTGTTTTTGTGTTTAGTTGGACATGAACCTCAAGCCCTATAACTGTTTCAAAATGCATTAATTTTTCCTAACTTATAAAATATCTTATCGAAGCAAAGCCAGCTGCCTTACTGTTTTGAAGTTTGTCGATTTGTGTATCATCAATAATCCCGCCGAGTGCAAAAACTTTCATATCAGTATCGCCAATCAGCTCATCAAACCTATCAATACCTAGCGGCTCACCCTTTTTGGGTGAATGAAACACAGGGCTAAGCGTTATCATATCAGCACCACCTGCATGACAAACATCAATCTCATACCTATTATGACAGCTTGCAAATAGTTGCAGACCTTCATTTTTGAGAGTTTTTATCTCTCCCAGCATAGATGACGGCAGATGAACACCATCAAAACCAAACCTAATAGCCAAATCATAATTTGAATTCAAAAAAGACTTGACACAATATTGCTCACAAATAGCAACAAAAGAATTGATATTTTGTATATTATCAACACCATCTCTCTTGTCACGAAAGCAAGCATAATCAGGCTTGTATTGTATAAGAGCTTTGGTTAAAGTTTGCGAAAATAGAGCTGGATTATCAGGGTAAAATCGAGGGTCGGTGATAAGGTAACTTTGGAGCGATTTTGTATAAATCATAAAAATCGATACGCCTTTGTGGCGTATCGTCAAGGCTTAGTGGTGAGCGTTCTCTTCTTCTATCAAAACTGCACCAGAGATATAAACAAATGTCAATATCATAAAGATGAAAGTTTGAAGAAGACCAAAGAAAAATAGTAGGAAAAATGCTGGAAGAGGCACTATCCAAGGAGTCAACATCAAAAGAACCATAAGGAACATATCATCGCCCTTCACATTTCCCATAAGCCTAAAAGAGAGGCTGATAATTCTAGATATGTGCGAAATGACCTCAATAGGAAACATCAAAGGAGCTAGTATTTTAACTGGACCCATAAAGTGTGCAAAGTAGTGGACAACGCCTTGAGTCTTCATGCCAAGATAGTTGTAATACACAAAAACACAAAGAGCAAGCGCAAGAGTCATATTGATGTTGCTAGTTGGTGATTCAAATCCAGGAATAATACCCATCATGTTTGATACAAAAACAAGCATACCGATAGTCCCAATAAGTGGTAGGTATTGTCTAGCTTTTTCTTCACCAATAACACCAGCACCAATTGAAATAACACCAGCAACATAAGCTTCACCCACATTTTGGCAGCCTTTAGGAACCAACTTCATAGACCTACTAGCCAAAAATGCTATAACCAAAACAATAGTTAGTGCCAACAGCGTATGTGAAACAAGTATAGCTGCTTGCGAATGCCCAAAAATCGAACCAAAAATTGTAAACAATCTTCCTTCCATGCTAAGTACCTCTTAAAAAATTTTGACCATTCTACCCTAAAACTGCTTTATGGCACCATTGCAACAAAGCTACACATAACATTCTGCCTTGCAAAGTAGGCAAAATTTATTTAGCGTGATTTGCTTGATACTCCGACAAAACTGCATTCATCAACTTGAATAGCTCGTCGCTTGCCGCTTCAGCTTCTATGAAATTTTGTTTTAGTTTCTCTTGATTTTCCAAAACCCTATCAACAGGCTCAATAAATGTCATATTGTCTCTTATCCTGTCGTGAACAATTTTATGCGGTTCCATCATTAGCTTGTAAGACGGCATCATAGAGAATATTTCTTTGCCGAGTCCAGTCTCATACCATTTGCCAAGCCTACATGAGTGATGGTCACCAAACTCTTGTTTTTTATGTCCATGAAAGACAGAAACATAAGCATTTGATTTAAATAAAACATGGTCAATTTTTGCAAGAATCATAAATGTTGCAGACGCAACATCACTAGAAAGCGCCGCCATTTCAACGGCATCAGAATTGAAAGTATTAATCGTATCTGTAAAACTATCAATAGTATCTGTAGAATTTTTCGCAATTTTTGACATTTTTTCAGAGTTCTCTTGTATTGCATTTGAATCTTGCTGTAGGGTCTGTATTGCGATAGCAATCTCGCCAGTGGCCTTGCCTGTTCTCTCAGCTAGTTTTCGAACCTCATCGGCAACAACAGCAAATCCTCTGCCGTGTTCACCAGCCCTAGCCGCTTCTATCGCAGCATTAAGCGCCAAAAGGTTTGTTTGGTCTGCTATATCTTTTATTAGATTTACAACAGATGTTATCTCGTTTGACTTATCATTTAGTGTATTGATAGCGTAGTTTGACGATGCAATCATCTCGCTAAGTTCTGTTAGTTCGGAAATTATGGTTTTAAGCTCTTCCACAGCTAATGACGACTGTTCAGAAGTTTTCTCGCTTTTTGCAGTTATCTGTCTCAAACTTTCAATACTATTCGTAAGGTCAGTCTGGACAACCACAAACCCACCAGTAATACCTCTACCTATCTCACCAAGTCTTGAGTTAATTGTAGTTCTCTCGATTAGTTTATAGTTTTCTTCCATAGCAACAATAGCATTGTTGACCAGTTTTGCATTAAATTTAAACCCGCCCCTAAATCCTTGATCCAGTATCTCTCTATAGAATTTATGCTGACTCATAGCTTCAACCGCAGCCTTGATTTCTCTTAGGAAGACCTCTAGTTGGTCTAGTAAATTATTTATATTTATCGAAAGTTCTTTTAGCTCGCCATTGTCATTTATGTGTGTCATACGAGTCTCAAAGTTTCCATTCTCAGCCTCTTTTAGTATAAATGCAACCTGTTTGATTGTATCCTGAGCTTTTCTAATGTTTACAAACATAAACCAAGCAAGAGCAAAATTTGCTATATTTAATATTTTGAACCAGTCAAATCCACGAATAAGTGTCTCAACAATAATGGCAAAAGCAAATAGAGCGATAGAAATTATATTTGCATACTGAATTCTAGAGAGAGAAGACAAATTCTTCATAGCTTTTACCTCCTTTTTTTAATACTTCCTCTAGCAATTCCGCACTAGCTTTTACACCACCCACTTTCTCTTTGGCACTCAACTGTCTATAAATAGAGTCAATAGTCGCAACAGCGCTAGCTTTTGGTTTTCGCCTTACAGAGTGATAACCTATGATATTTCCTTGTGCATCAAAAGACGGTGTTACCTGAGCGTAAACCCAGTAAAAGTCTCCGTGTTTGTTGAGATTTTTTACATATGCAAAAATTTCATTGCCCTTTGCAATAGTATCCCACAGTAGTTTGAATACAACAGCTGGCATGTCTACATGTCTTAGTATATTGTGAGGGGCGCCCAAAAGCTCCTCTTCGCTATACCCTGATATATTTATAAATAGTTCGTTTCCATATGTGATGCGACCAGATAAATCAGTCTTTGAGACTATAAATTCATCTTCGCCAAATGTAAGCTCGTTTCCAGCCATATTCCTAAACTCCTC
>CAZNYV010000039.1:0-6254 GCA_964577355.1 uncultured Campylobacteraceae bacterium | reverse complement strand
CGCAATATTACATTTTAATCGTCGGAGATATTATCATATACTCCTTAATACTATTTTTTGATAACACTCCAGTCGTAGCCTATAGTAAAAGGATTGCTTACTTGTTTCACTAGAAGATGGCTTTTACTTACCAGAAACTAAACTTTAAAATCTATACACAAAACATAAGGGTTATCTATCGTCTCAATCCTAATAGCATATGTTCTGCACAAACTCCCTGACGCAAGTGACAAATATGGTGCAGTCAGATGTTTGCCGTCTATTGCACTTTTGGCTCTCACATAATACTCTTTCAGCGAGTAGTCATAGCCATCTTTTGTAGGCTCATAGAACGAGCGAGTTCTGCTTTTGATTAGTGTAGGACCAACCTGTTTGTTGTCGCTATCGACCAAATACAAAGCCTCAACATTCGGGTGCTCAACCAGCAGTTCGTCAGCACTATAAATCCAGTTCTTGATAGCTTCTGTAGAGTTGATAATGTTGCAAAACTCCGTTTCAACATTTTTTGCCATGTTGTGAAATTTTCCCTCTTCTGAGTGCAGTTTTTTGAGCACATCAATATATGCACTATTCACTTCTGAGATTTTATTTTTTAGCTCATCCACAATTGGAGTTACTGACGGTTTTGCAAAATAAAATCCTTGAAACAAACTAGCTCCAAGTCTCACACAGCAAACTGTTTCATTCAAACTCTCGACACCCTCAGCTAGTGGTAAAGCACCAATATTATGGCACATTTTGAAGATAGCACCGACTATCTCACTATGGATTTGGTTTGTAGAGATGTCTGTTATAAGGCTTCTGTCTATCTTGATGACATCTGGGCGCACAATAGAAATCCTATCAAAACTAGACTGCCCAACTCCAAAATCATCAAGAGCTATATTAAACCCAAGCTCCCTATAATAATCACAAAAGCTTTTGAGCTTTGTAGTGTCGGCTATCTCGTCTTCTTTGACCTCAAGCACTACATTTTCGTATGGGATACCCAGCCTGCCCAACTCACCACTAAAAAGATAGTTGCCAGGCTCAAAGCTGTCAATTAGTTTTGACTCAAAATTTACAAACAGTATAAGCTTTTTATTCTCTCTCCACAAAGGCTCAAAATCCTGTATTGCAATCTTTCTAGCGTGTTTATCAAGCTCTAGTGTTATGTTATGCTCTTTGGCTTTTTCGAAAAGCACACTTGGTGGTACTATTTTTCCATCAGCATCAACACCTCTCACCAGAGACTCTACACCAAAAAGCACTCTTTCGTTGAGTGATAGAATAGGTTGAAAATGCGCAATAAGCCTCTCAACGCCTAAAATTTGCCCAATATTTTCCAATACGCACCTTTTATCAAAATTATTCGTATTATAAAACTTTTAAGGGGTTTGAACTGCCTACAAAATAGACAATTATATGGTTTGTCAAACTTTTTTGATTATCGGGTTGAACGCTTTTACACCCACTTGAACTTCATCTCCGACACAAAACTCTTCCATGTCAGCTGACGAAAGTAGTACTTGGACTATTTGCCCGCCAACAGATATGTATGCCATATAGGCTATGTCGATTTTTTTGATACTCAAAATTGTCCCAAAAAATGAAAACTTACTAGAAATTTTACTATCAAAAAAAGCTTCATTAGCAGTCGTTAGTGATAGGATTTTGCCATTTTTTATCATGGCTACCTTGTCGGATAGTCTGAACACCTCTTCCTTGTCGTGCGAAACAAACATCACTGGTATGTTTAGGGAGGACTTCAATCTGATTAGTTCGTCGTGGAGCTTTCGCTTGACAACAATATCGAGTGCAGAAAATGGTTCATCTAGCAGCATGATTTTTGGCTCTCTAGCGATAGCTCTAGCGATAGCTACTCTCTGCTTTTGTCCACCAGAAAGGGTGTCTGGGTATATATCAGCCAGCTCAGAAAGCTCCGTTAACTGTAGCAGTTGGCGCGCTTTGTCTATATCTTTTTGGCTTTGGGCAAATAGTATATTCTCCATTACGCTCATATGTGGAAATAGCGTATACTCTTGGAACACAAACCCCGTACCTCTTTTTTGCGGTGCTAGATTGATATTTTTTGCGCTATCAAACCAGCTCTCGCCTCCGACTCGAATATGTCCGCTATCTGGATTTTCAAGCCCCGCTATCATCTTGAGCAGTGTACTTTTACCACTTCCAGAGACACCAAATACAGAAATCAGCTCATTTGAATCATTTTGGATGCGGCACTCCAAAACAAATTCTCCATCCTGCCCTCGTAGCTTCTTCTTTATCTCTATATCTATCACTACCAAACTCTTTTTTTGTTGAACTTATAGACAAAAAATAGCACAGCAAATGAAAAGAAGAATAAAACAGCAGAATACACATGGGCACTCGCATACTCGAATGATTCAACCTTGTCATATATTGCAATAGAGGCAACCCTTGTCACCCCTTCGATATTGCCACCTATCATCAGCACTACACCAAATTCCCCAACAGTATGAGCAAAAGCCAGCACAACACCTGTGATTAGAGAGCTTTTTATCATCGGGAGTTCAACACGAAAAAATATCTCAAGAGGCGATTTGCCCAAAGTCATAGCAGCGTTTTTGAGATTTTTATCCATACTCTCAAAGCCAGATAGTAGAGGATGCGTCATAAATGGCAAGCTAAAAATAATAGAGCCAATAACCAGTCCTGAAAAACTAAAAGCTAGTTTGGCATTGAACAAAAATCCCCAAACTCGCCCCATAAATCCATTATCAGAAAAAGCCAATAAAAAATAAAAACCAAGCACCGATGGTGGCAAAACCAGCGGAAGCGCCACGATACTCTCGAAAATAGGCTTGAGTTTTGATTTTGTATTTGCTAGATAATAGGCAATAGGTGCCGAGATAAACAGCAGAACCACGGTCGTAACCAGTGCTAGTTTGAGTGTCAAAATAAATGGAGCAACATCAATCATCTATATTTTCCAAATAAATTTCGTTTGCTTTTATGAGGGCATACACCGTATCACCAATACGAAGCCCCAGCCTATCAACAGACTCCGTGGTAATCATACTGGATAAGTTTTCACCGCCAAAAGAGAGTGACAACTCACAAAGTATCTCGCCCCTTCCAATCTCTTTTATCGTGCACTCCAATTGATTTGAGATGCTGAGCCCTACTGGTCTGCTTTTTGATAGCGCTATCTCACTCTCTTTTACGAGCAGATAAACCTCGCCACCGTCATCTCTGGTAGGCGCATCCTCAAAAACCAAGAGGCGAAAGAGGTAATCTCCGCTCATCGCCTCGATACGCCCTAGCCCACCTGAGTGTCTTTGGTGCTTGATTGTAGCTTTTAGTTTGTTCATTTACTAATCTTTTTCATTTTTGGCTAAGCCTGAGAGTATAGCAACAAGTATCAAGCTAAGCGCCCATCCAAACAAAATCTCAAGCCACACTATCAAACGAACAATATGATTGAAAGTTATCGTGGTTGGGTTTAGCCAGTCAAAATATCCACTTGGAGTCGGAATATACACGCCCCAGTCTTTTTCTACATACAAATCAACCACCGGCAAGATAACATCCAGCGAATACGCAAATGGTTGAAAAGTAGTGTACTCACCCTTTAGTGAACTGTAGTACCAGTTTTTAGTTTTATCTTTTTCTATCTTCCAAAAATTAGCACCGTTTTGGTTAGGAGTGCAATTGTAATCTGTGTATTGAAATGCTATTGGATTACTCGGAGCAAAAACTCCTACATTTGCGGCATGCCAGTACAATACACCACAAGTAAGCCAAACGCCAAGCATCCATTTGACAACCTTGGATGGACTATAACCGTAATTGGAAAATAGCTTATAGGCACTAAAGAAAAACTTTTTGAACCTTCCAAAATCTTGCGAACGCTTGTCGTGATACTCAATCATTATTTCGGCAGCATCGTCCACATGCCCCATATCGCGCAAGACTTTTTCTAGCTGTTTGTATGGTTGCGGCTTGAATTCTGATTTTGGCATTTTTGCCAGCCATTGTTTGCGTTTTTCGGCTTGAAAGAATCCATGTATATGCCCATATACAAAACCATCAAGAGATACACTCACTAGACCTTCATAGTTCCAAAAAATCTCACCATCTCGTAAATCTTTTACTTTTGCGGAATTCAAATATAAAACACCGTCTATTTTTGTATCCATACAAATCAAACTACTTCCAATATGAGCTGCAACAAAATTAACTTGACCTTTTGCATTAAAGCCATCTGTTAGAAATGCACTACCTTCAATTTTTGCTCTATTGCAATTTAGCGCATATCCATTTGGGTTTTCAAATGTTCCGTTTATGCACTCTAAGTTGCTGCCTATTTGTGCACTGCCGAAATCAACTTGACCTTTTGCATTAAAGCCATCTTTTAGAAATACGCTGCCTTCACACTTTAACCCACTTGCGCTTATGCCTTTTGAAGCTTCACTTCCGTTAAGGCTCAATAGCCTTATTTTTGAGCGCATAAGCACAATCTTTTCTTCAAAAAAAGAGTTCTGGAAGTAAAACGGGAGATTTGTTTCGCAACTCTCAAAATCAAAACCACCACTCACATAGACACCTTGAAACCACACACCTTTGGGGTCAATATCTTTTTCGGTCAGTATCAAAGCCCTTAAAAACTCGGCTCTTATTTCATTATTAGCTGTTTTTTCAGATGGGCGATTGCCATTTCCTATTGTAGCTAACTTGCCAGTTTTGCAGACATTAAGAAGTGTTTGCTCAGCTAGCAGTAATGGCTCGAAGTCAGATATTTGTTTCATTGTTCACTCGGTTTGTAATTTTCATATTTTGTCATAGCAAATATACTTATGGCTTCATCCGAGACCTCGTAAATTATCGTATATCCCAAAAGTATCAAATCTCTAATATTCTCATCGTTGTAGTAGATGGACTTACGACATCTGAATGGATTATTGCACAATGATTTACACTCATCGATGATTGCTTTTTTGAACTTTCTGGCTGCTTCTGGCTTATCTTTAGAGATATATTTTGCTTGACCTTGAAGTTTTTGCAAAAAAGCATCTTGAAATTCGATTCTAATTTTTACCAACTCTCATATCCCAAGTAACTTTTCAGCCTCTTCCACCGTATAGCGTTTGGCGTCAGGGTTTTTTAGCTCTTCATACGCTTTTTGCAGATACTCTTTCTCGTCCAGACTGTTCCAATATATGTAAGACTGGAGCCTCTCATACTCATCTACGCTTAGTAGTATCGCTTCTGGTTTGTTGTTTTTCATGATAGCTATTTTTTCTATTTTGTGGCTGGAGACTTTTTCTAGTGTCTTGGCAAAATTTTTGAGAATATCGGTTGTCGATATCATCTCATCCCTGCGATACGCTATGGTCATTTCAAACTCCTGTTCAAATAATTATTTAAACAATTATACAAAGATATTCTGTTTTTCATATTTTCCATAGCGTATCGCGAGGACTATCAACTCGCCTTTTTATTGCTATTCCAGCCCAAACCCGTACTTTTTCATAATAGCATCACCCACTTTTCCCTCAAAAAACTCTAGGAATTTTTTTGAATTCGGGTTGCTTTCACCTTTTTTGGTCATCACATACGCTTGAACCATTTTTTTGTGATATTTTTGGTCTATCAATGTCGAGTCTATATCTTTTGCAATAGCTGGTTGGAGAGCTAGAGAGTGAGCGACAAGTGCCACATCAGCTGCACCAGTCACGCCATAAGTTGCTGCTTGTTGTACATTTTCGCCTTTGACGATTTTTGATTCTACTTTTTCATATACTCCAGCATTTTTCATCGCCTCCACAGCTGCTCTACCGTATGGTGCGACATCTGGATTTGCGATAGCTATTTTTTTGACTTTGTCACTAAGCAATACATTCAACCCCTGCTTGACATCTACGCCACTACCTTTTTTGGTCAAAATAACAACTCTACCTACGGCATAAGGCTTGATTTCACCAACAGCCATACCGCTTGCTTTTAGCTTCTCTGGAAATGATATATCAGCTGCAAAAAACAGATCGAACGGCGCGCCCTCGGTGATTTGGGCAACCAGTTTGCCACTTGCACCAAAAGTTGTTTTGACAACCTCGCCTTTATATGCATCTTCATACGCTTTTGCTATCTCAGCCAAAGCAAATATCAAGTCCGCCGCAGCAGCTATATTTAACTCACCTGCAAAAATCAGACTTTTTGCTACCAACAATCCCAGTAATAATTTTTTTATCATTTTATGCTCCTAATTTTACATTCGATGCTTTGAATAT
>CAZNYV010000038.1:0-15807 GCA_964577355.1 uncultured Campylobacteraceae bacterium | reverse complement strand
CCAGCCTTGCCGATGTCTTCCATGTGTACGGTGCTTAGAGACGGGCTGATTTTCGCTATATGTGCCACTTTGCCCGCTATGTCGTTGATGTGCGCTACGGGGAAGTCCACGCCAGCTTCTTTGGCGATTGCCAGCATGTGAAGGACGGTATTTGAGCTTCCGCCCATCGCCATATCCACGACAAACGCGTTGTGTACAGCCTTGTCGTTAGGATGTTTCTGATTTTATATCTCTCGTCTAGCGCTATTTCTACGACTCTTTTTGCCGCTGTTTTTATCATCTCTATTCGCTCTGGAGTCATCGCCAGCACTGTACCGTTGCCTGGAAGTGCGATACCCATAGCCTCACATAGAGTATTCATAGAGTTTGCCGTGAACATCCCAGAGCATGAGCCGCCGCTTGGGCACGCTTGACACTCTATCTCGTACAGCTCTTCGTCGGTTATCGTGCCGTTATTTTTTTTGCCCACAGCCTCAAAAGCCGTCGCAAGGTCGATAGGTGTACCGTCTTTGAGATGCCCCGCTTTCATAGGACCACCCGACACAAACACCGTCGGTACATTCACACGGAGTGCGCCCATTATCATCCCTGGGACTATCTTGTCGCAGTTTGGGATACAAATCAGCGCGTCTAGCTTGTGTGCATTCATCACCGTCTCGATACAGTCGGCTATCAGCTCACGACTAGGCAGGCTATATAGCATCCCGTCGTGCCCCATTGCTATACCATCATCGACGCCGATGGTGTTGAACTCAAAAGGTACGCCGCCCGCTTCCCTGATAGCTTCTTTGACTATTCTGCCGTACTCTTGGAGGAAAAAATGCCCAGGAATGATGTCTATATGGCTATTTGCTATCCCGATGAACGGCTTGTCAAAATCCTCATCTTTTAGCCCCGTTGCCCTTAGCAAACTTCTATGTGGGGTCTTCTCCCACCCTTTTTTGATTGTATCGCTTCTCATTGTCATCCTTGTAACCTAAAATTTTGCAAATTATACAAAAGGGCGATATAATTTCACTACAAAATCAAAAAGGAGTAGAAAAATGCGAAACAATTTCCAATACACGCGACAAATCAACACACAAGCTGTATCTGCTCCACTCCTGCTGCAACTCTCAAACCTGCTCTAATCAACAACTAATTTTTTTCGTTACAACAAGCTTTGCCCAATCTGTTTGGGTTTGGTAGCTTTTTCGCAATAGTTCTTGCTTGCTCTCTAAGGCTTCATGCTGTGTCCCCGAAATCATAGATTTCGACCCTAGCACTGCAGAGACGATTCCTCGCAAAACTACTGCCAAAGCTCAATTTTATACATAAATATTCGGAGAAATAAAATGAATCATACAAAATACAGACCGTATCCTGTGGTCAAAAATATCAAAAGAGAGTGGCCAGGGCGCCAAATTGAGCATGCACCTATGTATTGTTCTGTGGATTTGCGAGATGGAAATCAAGCGTTGCAAAATCCCATGAGCGTAGAGCAGAAAATCGACTATTTCAAGATGCTTGTCGGGATGGGGTTTAAACATATTGAAATCAGCTATCCGAGCGCATCTGAGACGGACTTTGGATTTACTAGGAGAGTAATAGAGGAAGATTTGGCACCCGATGATGTCTGGTTGCAAGTCTTGATTCCAGCTCGCAAGGAGCTTATCGAACGAAGCGTAGAAGCGATGAGAGGAGCCAGAAGAGCGATATTCCATCTATACAATCCAACAAGCGAGTTTCAGCGTATAAATGTCTTTGGCAAATCTGATGATGAGATAATAGAGATGGCTGTGAGCGGCGCAAAATATTTAAAAGAGTTGACAGCTGATTTTGATGGCGAAGTGATGTACGAATACACGCCAGAGAGCTTTTCTCAGACTAGTTTGGAGTTTGCAGCTAGGATTTGCAATGCCATCATAGATGAGGTGCGCCCTACAAAAGAGCACAAGATGATAATCAATTTGGCAAACACGATGGAAGCTTGTACACCAAACATCTACGCTGACAGGGTCGAGTGGATGTGCAAAAATTTGCGAAATCGAGAAGTCTTGATAATCAGCGTTCACCCACATAATGATAGAGGCACAGCTGTGGCATCTGCCGAGATGGCGATATTGGCAGGGGCTGATAGGGTGGAAGGTACGCTTTTTGGTAATGGAGAGAGGGCTGGGAATTTGGATTTGGTGACTATGGCATTTAATATCTATTCACAAGGTATAGACCCGAAACTAAACTTGTCACACATAGACGAGGTCAAGGGTTTTGTGGAAAATATCACAGGTATAGATACGCATATCCGTCATCCGTATGCTGGCGAGATGATATTTACTGCGTTTAGCGGTGGGCACCAAGACGCCATAAAAAAAGGGCTTGACGCTCATAGAATGGGAGAAAGGGTGAAATGGGAGGTGCCGTATTTGCCGATAGACCCAAAAGACATCAAGAGGGGCTATGAAAAAGTCGTGCGGATAAACTCACAATCAGGCAAGGGCGGAGCGGCATTTATCATGCAGGAGAATTTGGGAGTTAGGCTTGACAAAGAGGCGCAGGTTTCTTTTGGGAAGCTAATCAAGTCTTTGGCTGATAGTAAAGGTGCAGAGCTAACGAGCCAAGAGATAGTAGAGGCTTATAAAAATATATTTTGCAATATTTCAATATGATTTTTGGAAATTTTCTAAAAAGTCGAAATAATGCACGAATATTCTATAGTTCAAAATCTGCTTGACCTTTGCGAACAAAATGCCGCTGCACACAACTGCACCAACATAACAAAAGTGGTCATAAAGATAGGAAGGTTATCGAATGTAGAGCCAGAACTGTTGAGAACAGCGTTTGATACATTCAAAGAAGATACGATTGCAAATGGTTCTGAGCTTGTTATAGTTGATCAAAAGGTGGTCGTGGAGTGCAAAAATTGCAATAAAACAAGTGAACTAGAGGTGAACGAATTTTGTTGTCCAGAGTGCAAGTCTTATAAAGTAAAGGTGCTTGATGGAGAGGAGCTATTGCTTATGAGTTTGGAAATGGACGAGTAAGATTGTTTTTGGCAAAATCTGCTTTTAATTCAAATGAAAGGAATATCAGATGACTGATACTGAAGAAGAATACTCAAAAAATGAAACAATGAAGGCTGAAAAACCAAAGAAGGGTGATGATGCTATTGAGGACTTTGAAAGTCTCAAGAAACTCGAACCTATGTATAGGGGTAGTGCTTCAATCAAAGCTTTTTTAAATAAGAAAAATAAATCAATGGGTAAAAAATAGCTTAAAGGGTACTTAAAAATATGGAATTTGTGACTTTTTTTGCACTTTTTCTACTTTTTAATCTTGACAAACCCGTAAAATATGCTAGAATGCGAGCGCAATCAAATTAAACTCAAGGAGAATCCTCGATGACCAAGGCAGAATTTGTATCATTGGTAGCTGCAAAAGCTGGTACTTCAAAGAAAGATAGCGAAGCTAATCTTAACGCAGTACTTTCAACAATTGAAGAATTACTAGCAAAAGGTGGCGATGTTCCATTTATAGGTTTCGGAACTTTCAAGGCTGTTAAAAAACCAGAAAGAATGGGAAGAAATCCAGGAACTGGTGCTCAAATCAAAATACCTGCAACAACTGCAGTTCAATTTAAAGTTGGCGCAAAACTAAAAGCTGCTGTAGCTGGACCAAAAAAAGCTCCTGCAAAAGCTGCTAAGAAAAAATAATTCATCGTAAATGCGGGTTCTGCTCGCATTTGCACCTCTACACTCTCATCGCCTAATCTAAAACTCTACTGAGCCTTTGTACTGTTGACTTCTGTTGTATTTTTATCGTTTATTTTTTTCAAATAAAATACTATGGCATCTATCTCCAGGTCTGTTAGGAAGTATGAAGGCATTACGCTTTTCTTTGTATTCATGCTCTTTTTGACAAGTTCTGTGGTGGCGTTTTTGATAGTTGGCGCAGAGATATTGATCTCTTTTTTGGCTTTTACAATTTTTCCGATGAAATGTCCTTCACCGTGCATCCCGTGGCATCCCTCACAGCTTACACCTCTTGGGTTTTTGTATAACATTTCACCGTATTCGAACTTATTTATAAAATCATCCGCTCCAAGCATACCGCAAAGAATGAATGAAACCAGTACAAAGCGCATTGAAACCCCATTGTAAATATTGTTATTGTCAAAATCTTGTTCTATACATTTGTGATAATAAAACGGATTTTAGAAGTGTCGTTCGGCTATAATACCGACTCTTAGCTTTAGCGCAAAAAGGAAATCCTTGGAAATACTAGATGGAAAAGCCCTGTCTGAAAAGATAAAAGACAGTCTAAAAACTCAAATTGATAATTTTAAAAACAGCACAAAAGTCACACCTGGACTCGCTGTTATACTCGTTGGCGATGACCCAGCAAGCCACACATATGTTGGTATGAAAGCCAAGGCGTGTGAAAAAGTGGGGATTTATGGCATTACACACAAAATGCCTATTGATATTTCAGAATCAGATATATTGGCTACGGTCAGAATGATAAACGAAAACCCTAGAATCCACGGACTACTCATCCAGCTACCACTTCCTGCTCATATTGATACCGTGAAGCTTCTTGAGTCGATTGACCCTAGAAAAGATGTGCACGGTTTTCACCCGTACAATTTCGGTAGATTAAATCAAGGGCTTGATACTTTTGTGCCTTGTACGCCACTCGGAGTAATGGAGCTTTTGGCTGAACACAATGTGGGCGTAAAGGGTAAAAATTGTGTTATTGTGGGTGCTAGCAATATTGTTGGTAAACCAATGGCGGCACTTTTGCTAAATGCAGGAGCTACTGTTGATATATGCCATATTCATACTACTGATCTCAAAGCTCACACGCTGAATGCTGATATGATTTTTGTGGGCGTTGGCAAACCAAACCTAATAACAGCCGACATGGTGAAAGATGGAGCTGTCGTTGTGGATATTGGTATTTCAAAAGTTGGTGACAAAATAGTCGGAGATGTAGATTTTGACGGTGTCGCCCCAAAATGTTCATACATAACACCAGTTCCAGGCGGGGTTGGGCCAATGACCATAGCTATGTTGTTATCAAATACACTCAAAGCAGCACAAAATATGACGGAGTCAAATCAGTGAAAGAAAATCTATTCAAACTTTATAAATTCTCCAACAGTTGGACGGGTACGATTATTATCGTGCTGTTTATCGTATTTTTTGGCATTCAAGCGTTTGTTATTCCGTCGGGTTCGATGATAAATACACTTCTGATTGGCGACCACCTGTTTGTCAAAAAATTCGCATATGGCATACCTGACCCGCATATTCCATTTTTGGAAATACCTCTTGTAAAAACAAAAAGCGGACATATTATAGATGGCGCTAGACCGTCTCGCGGTGATATTGTAGTTTTTAGGTATCCAGTCAACCAAAAACTGCATTTTGTCAAACGATGTGTTGCTGTGGCTGGTGACGAAGTGATGTTCCACAACAAAGACCTATATATCCATCCAAAAGAGGGTGATGAATATGCCAAAAAAGCGTTTGCAGGATATGAGATTGTATCATTTGGTGATAAACTTTGGGTCAAGAATCCATATGCAAAAGAGCATGCTGGTATACATTATGACCAAAAACCTATAGCTGATTTTTCAAACTTCGGCGAGATGAAAGATGCGCTAGAAAAGCCAAGTGAGTACTATGCAAAATACAAAAATAGTGAAATTATTTTTGAGAGCGATTTTGTTATGCTTGACGACAATGATAGAGAGCAACGCAAATACTACTTTGGACCATATGTTTTGCCTGAAGATAAGTTTTTTATGATGGGTGACAACAGGGATAACTCGGCAGATAGCAGATTTTGGGGACCAGTAGATTACTCGCAAATTGTTGGTACGCCTTGGTTTGTATATTTTAGTTGGGATGATAAATACTCTATCAAATGGGATAGAATAGGCAAAAGTGTGAGTGCGCTCGAAGAAGCTTTGAAAAGCAAGAAAGCAGAGGCTAAATAGTATAAATGTTTGCTGATTTTGATTTGCTGAGGTCTTTGGCTATGATAGCTGCATTTGTCATGGCAATTGTTGGGCACGAGATTATGCATGGATATGTGGCGTACAGAAATGGCGATACGACCGCAAAAAACCTAGGACGCCTCAGCCCAAACCCTATAGTGCATCTTGATATGGTTGGAAGCATCCTTATTCCTGGTGTGCTTTTCTTGTCCAATGCTCCATTTTTGTTTGGCTGGGCAAAGCCAGTCCCGGTAAATTTGAACACGGTTGTCAGAAACGGTGGTTACAATGGCGCAATTTCTGTCGCACTTGCTGGGGTTGCTTATAATTTTTCATTGGCTTTTACTTCAACTATACTGCTGATGTTTTTGGCTTTTGACGGTGAAATAGGTAGATTTGTTACTATTTTTCTCACTTACTCAGTGGTGTATAATGTGATACTTGGGTATTTCAACCTACTACCTATCCCTCCTCTCGATGGTGCTCATGCTATAGAGTACTGGGCTATCAAAAGTCGTTTTTATGGATTTGCGCAAAAGCTTGCGGAGATGGAGAGGTATGGTATGGTCTTTATGATTATATTTATCGCTACGCCACTTTCAAAAATTGCTTTTGCACCAGCATTCTCTATTATTGATATGTTGCTCAGATAAAGTTTGGTCACATAATAGATTTAATCTTAGTCTGAATACAATGCCTCCATATTTAATTTTTGGAGTTTGCATATGGGTATAAAGACCAAACTGTTCCTAATCTCTGTACAAAGCATCGCTATCTTGTCGTTTATGATGGCTATATCGTTTTATATGCAGTTTCAAATCGAAAAAGATAGTGAAAAAACAGCAAAACAGCTCTTGCCGATTGCTATTACTGCAAAAGATGTTAAATTTGGCGTCTGTAATATTCAACAATTTCTCACAGATGCTTCAGCGACAAAAGATGAAAAAAGCATCGGCGAATCAAGAGAAGCAGCAAAACAGCTTCAAGATGACCTGTCTAAGCTCAAAAAAATCTACAATGAAGTTGGCGATAAAGAGTCTCTAACAAAAATAGCGGATATTGAAAAACGATTTGATGAGTACCAGAAGGTTGGTGAAAGTATGGCTCAAGCCTATATCAAAGATGGTACAGAGGCTGGCAATAAGGAGATGGAGGTTTTTGACAAAGAGTCAGAAGCTCTAGCAAAAAGTGTCGAAGAGCTCTCAACTAGCTCGACAAAGCAGATTATGACTAGCTCCAGCAGTATTTCAAGTAGTCTAAAAACATCTTTGACTCTGTCGTTGATTTTTGGTCTAATAG
Organism: uncultured Campylobacteraceae bacterium; assembly: GCA_964577355.1. GTDB lineage: Bacteria > Campylobacterota > Campylobacteria > Campylobacterales > UBA6016 > CAZNYV01. The sequence continues at coordinate 8,525 of CAZNYV010000038.1, read as the reverse complement.
GCGCCGTTTCTTTGATTGTCGCGCTATATATGGTCAGCAACTCTATTTTGGCTTCTGTCGCATCTATACAAAAAATCTCACAAATAGCTGATGACATCAAGCGCGGTCAAGCCGATTTGACAACAAAAATTCAAATCGTCGGAAATGATGAGCTGTCAGTGATAGCTCGCTCAACAAACGAGCTTCTCGAAGCGGTCAAACAGGTTTTGAGTGATGACAAAAGAGCCTCATCTGAAAATACATCCACCTCTTCCGAACTCTCTGCTACTTCAAAACAGATAAAGAAAAATGCAGACGAACAGAGTATGCTAGCGGGCAAAACAACAGAAGGGACGCAAAAAATATCGGAGTTCATACAAAATACAATCTCTGAATCAGAAAATGCAAAAGAAAATGTCAAAAATGCGACAGATATTTTGGAGAAAACAAAAACAAGACTAAGCTCAATGGGTCATGCTATTCGAAATAGCGTAGAGGTGGAGAGCGAGTTCGCTCATCGTCTAAATACTCTGAGCGAAAATGCAGAACAAGTCAAACATGTCCTGTCGGTTATCGGCGACATTGCAGACCAAACAAACCTGCTAGCATTGAACGCTGCTATCGAAGCGGCACGAGCTGGTGAGCACGGGAGGGGATTTGCGGTCGTTGCGGACGAGGTGCGAAAACTGGCCGAGAGAACACAAAAAAGTTTGGTTGAAACAAATGCCACTATAAATACGATAGTTCAAGCTATTACGGACGCGTCTGATCAAATGAGCAAAAATGGAGAAGAGATTAGAGAGCTAGGTGAGCTGTCAAATGAGCTAGAGTACGAAACAGACAAAGCATCCAAAATGGTGTCTGACTCTCATGCTGTCGTCGCTACTATGGCTCAAAATGCCACAACAAACAGTAGAGAGGTGACGCAAGTAGTTGAACAGATTAATTCTATCTCTGCTAGTATTACTCAGACTTCTAGGAGTTTGGATGAAGCTTCTCAAGCTATAGACCATCTGGATGAGATGACAGAAGATCTAAATGCAAAACTTTCAAAATTTAAAACATAAAAAAGGAGTAAAGATGCCACAAAACATTGGTAAATTAGACAGGGGTATTAGATTTGCGGTCGGTACAATATTGGTAGTAGCTGGTATGGTTCCTCTCAATATTTTCTTGGTTTCGGCGGTTGGTTTGTTGGTATTTCTTAGCGGTGTTACTAGATTCTGCCCTCTTTACAAAGTGCTAAATATCAGTACGGTTTGCAAAGGCTCATGCGAAGAGACTGATAGCTGCCCAAAAGAATAGTCAAATAGATACAACTCAGAGTGAAGTGTGTTCAAAAATCCAGAGCCACTTCCTCTCTCCAATAAGCTTGCTTGACAAGTAAGAATAAATAGCGAAATTACTGATGAATATACTACTGTTGGAAGATGACCAGCTACTCAACGAACTGATTACTGAGAGGCTTTTGGAGAAGTATTCTGTAACATCATTTTTTGATGGTGAGGCTGCTATGCAATCTCTCTGCAAGCAGAAATTTGATTTGCTCTTGCTTGATGTTGATGTGCCTAGTCTTGACGGATTCTCACTGCTAGAACTACTCAGAAATGCTTCCGTCACAACTCCAGCCATATTTATTACAGCCAAAACAACATCAAAAGATTTGCGTAGAGGGTTTGACATCGGCGGTAATGACTATATCAAAAAGCCTTTCGACTTCGAAGAGCTAGAAGCAAGAATAGACAATATACGAAAAACATATCAGATAGAAGCCAGAATCGAGCTTGGGTCGAACGCGTTTTTGGAGAACAAGACGATAATTATGGGTGGTAAACGAGCAAATATCAGCTCAAAAGAGGCTTCGATACTGACTTTTTTGGTGACGCACAAGAGGCGTTTTGTATCGTATGATGAACTAACAAACGCCGTTTGGTCGCTGGATGAAGCACCATCACAGGCTACTATTCGAACATATATCAAAAACCTAAGACATATTTTGGGTGCCAATGCGATAGCTAGTGAGAGAGGGGTGGGGTGGCGATATGACGGCATATGAGAGAAGTTCCATCAACCGTTTTCTACTTATCTATCTAGGTTCTTCGTTTGTGTTTATTGTGATTATGGGATTTTTGTTTTATGACTTTCAGAGTACGGCAAAGGTTGAGCTAACAAAACAGCAGATGAAACTCTATGCGCAGAGTATTGGAGGTAAAATCATTGATGACTATATGCAGGGCAAGAGCGACTTTTTGCTTGAAACAAATAGGGATTTTCAAGTCGCTCTATTTGACAAAAATGCAAAACTTATAAAAACCCAATATGAAAATCCACTTCTGCGAGATGCTGAATTTGTAGATGTAAATGGGTCATACTACTTGCAAGATGGCAGTGCTAGGGACCATTTTGGTGTGCATACTATTGTGATTAGAGAGTCTGGATTGGTAAACCAGATAAACCAGCTTTTTTACAAAGTTGTAGGGGTTTGTATTTTTGCCATCTTGCTATTTTCTGCTATCGGGGCGTATCTTGCGAAACTGTTTTTGCGTCCGATAAGGGATGAGATAGAGAGATTTGATAGGTTCATTGCGGATAGTGCGCACGAGCTAAATACTCCAGTGGCGGCACTGCTATTGATTGCCGATGCGTTGAAGAGCTCATCTAGTGACGAGAGAAATCTATCCCGCCTCAAAATAGCTGCTAGAAGCATTTCAAATATCTACGATGACCTAGCCTTTTTTGCCAAAAAAGGGGAGATTCAAAGCTTTGATGAGGTGCTGGATGTCGCTGACATTTTGTCGCAAAGAGTGGAGCTCCTAAGCGATATGGCGAAGCTAAAAAATATAGAACTAACTATGCAACTAGAGAGGTGTGAGATAAGTATCGACAGAGCCAAGCTCCAAAAGCTTCTCGACAATCTGCTATCAAATGCCATAAAATACACGCCCAACAATGGAAGTATAAAAATCAAATTGGCACAGCGCACCCTAAATATAGAAGATAGCGGAAACGGAATCCCTCAAAATATGTCCAGCAGAGTCTTTGATAGGGATTTTAGACTAGATAGGAAACAGCACGGCTTTGGTATCGGTCTGGCGATAGTCAAATCAATCTGCGATGAGTATGGCATAGAGATAATCATCTCAAAATCCTTGCTCGGTGGCGCAGGGTTTGAGCTAGTGCTTGGTTGACGGTCGACAGATAGTCTATTGCTCTGGCAATCTAACCACAACTGATTTGTTTACTTTTATTTAAAGTTTAAAGTTTGTGTTGCTAAAATCTTATTATTTTTGTATTAAGTGTGATAATCAAAAATTAAATTTATATTTTTTGATTGTAAAAAAAATAGATAGATAAAGCTGTTTAATGAGTTTGTAGGTATCGGTGTTTATAGTGGGAAGTAATAAGAAAATTGCATATATGAGGGATATATAGATGCCAGCTGATAACTCGATTGGCTATTTGGTTGCTTTTTGTCTAGGCTTCATTGTACCGCAGATATTTAAGGCGGAGATAGACCCGTTATCTGGCAAAATTGATATCGTATTCAATATATTGTTTACCATGGCAGGGTTGCTAGTAATTAGCATACTACTGCTATCTCTTGGTTTACTAAGTGCTAAAAGTAGTTTTTTATCATATCTACCACCACTTGCAATATCAATTTCATCACTTCTCGCAGCAACTGCGGTTCTCAAAAATATTGCAAATACAAATAAAATTGAAAAAGAAAAAGCCGAAAAAGAAAAAATAAGAAAAATTAGTTTCGCAATTAGCCTATTAAAAAACATACAAGAGTCTATAGATAGCTTATTAATAAAAAATAAATCTTTTTTGGCTGATAGGAATTCATATGGGGGCTCCCTCCATACGGTATGTGTTGCATTTTGTGAGCAGTTGGAGTTGTCATCAGGCAATATAAAAGAGTCTATAAATATGCTATGCACAGAGGCGGTGCTATCGCATTTTGATAATGACCTTGTGCAAGAAATAATGAAAGTAACTGGAGAGTATGTACATTTTTCTGAGCAATATGTGTTGATTAAGCCATTTAAAACAATTGGGAGCATCAATACGAGTAGCTTAATGGATAGTGCTAATCTTATTGCTAAAGCTTACGAAGAAATTGGACAACAGGCTGAAAAAGTACTTCAAAAACTTGGTGTAAACCAAATCCAAAGGAGCAATATATGAAAGTAATACATAAAGATGGTGCGTACTATAGTGAAAGCGGATTTAGATTAGGCGTGACCAATAATACTATAATGCATGCCGATGGCTCGTTTTCAACAATATTGGGTAATTCTATTATACATTCCGACGGAACAAGCTCGTTTATTGTTGGTAATGCTACAAACCATCTCGACGGAACTAGTCATTTTGTAGTTGGCAACATGGCTAACAGCTCAGATGGTAATATATTCACATTGATAGGATAGTGATGTGAAAAATACTATGAAGCTAGACCAAAAAGATACTATTGCCATTCTATCGATTATTGTGTCGGCAGTTGTAGCTATAGTGGCAATATTAGCAACTGTTTGGATTTATCTTGATTCACAAAAGCCAAAAGAAAATAAAATGACTGTAAAAACAAACTATAAAAAATGTTTTAATGATAATAAGGAGTGTAGTCAATTATTTATATATAATAACGATGAGGCGCCTTGTTTTGATATGACAATTTTATATAATGCTAGTGAGTATAGTGATGTGTCAATACTGCAAGACTTTAATAGGTCAAGTCTGCTATACGCACAGGCTACTTCAAATGGCTATGAATTTCCAGCTATGGAAAGACTGCCTTTAAAACGCAATGACACTGAAAATGAAATATGGTTTGGATTCTTACCAAATAAGACACCAGTGTATTTTGCTTTCTATCCATATAATCCAGAAAAAACGCATACTATCAAAATACAATGTACAGGCGATAAACCTATCGAATATGAGTTGGCAGGTAAAAAATAAACCAAAACAAAGGAGTGCAGTTTGACAGATGTTGACTATAGGGGCTTAGATAGCTTACACCTAAAAGGCGGCTTTGGTATAAATGAAATATCAATTTTGACACCATCGTGTGCAGATAAAATTAGCAGACTAAAGGATGTGAGCTTTGGTGCTGACGAAAAGAAGCTGAGAAAAAATAACCATGCTATATACTATAATGAGGCATTTTCTATAGCTATTTTTGATAAAATTTCTCAAACATGGGAAAAAATTAGCACCAAGTATCCAGATGACGAGAAGAAGAGAATCGAGTATTTTTCTATGTTTATGGGGCTATTTTTGACTACTCAAGCCAAAAATCTTAGTCAAAACCACGCATTAGTTGGGTTTTGTCTCAATCTAATGTTGCAGCCTCATGAAATGATTGGATATAAGTGTTTCTGTAACAATGCAGGTGCTGTAAGCTTTATTGCTACTAGGGACTATAAAGGGGTATCAAATGACTTCTAAAAAAAATATTACTTTACTAAGAGAAATTGCTGGTGACGATGAGTTGCTAAATGAAATCATAGAACAATCGATAGCGGCTGGTGTTATCGATAACAATGGAAAAGAGCTTGCAAATATAAAACCTTTGAGAGTCTTTTCTAAGAGGTACGGCAAATATTTGCTAAATCATGAAAAGATTGTAGCTGAGACTATTTCATTTAAAGTTGACGGAAGAGTTAATCTTGAGAATGTCAAGCTAGATACTCTTAGGGGGATAGACAGTGTTATAACGATAATTGCAGATACAAACTATTCAAAACAAAAACTTGCTGGACTCAAGATGAATAGAGAGGATTATGAGGGCAATATAGGTATATCATTGAAGACGGGAAGCTTTGAGGTTGAATTGACACTGCCTTCAGTTGAGCAGCATAGTCTAGGCAGTGATATAGATACTCTAACAAGTAGTATAGCTGCGGATGGCGACATAAATGACAACTCACAAACCGATTCTATAGCCGATGCAATCGAAAAACTATTAAGCTTCCCAGAAGTAGATTATGTGCAAATGTCAAAAGGTGGTAGTGATGAACTTAAAAAGTCTCCTAAAATCATAAAATCTCATGTGCAAAAAATTAAGTCATATAGAGAAAAAAAACAAATGAAATTTGAACCAATATTTATTGAAGAGCCAATCTTTAATGAAAAGGTTATTATTTTTGCTACAGACTCAAAAAGTAGAACCTTTAAAGGCTATGCAAAAGAGCACAAGGTTTTTAGTTTTAACTGTACAGAGCCTAAAGACCAGTTGAGCTGGTGGAATGCCATAAACAATCAAATAGAGTCAGTTGAAGATATGGAAAAAGCAAAGATTGTTACTGTTACAGGGCAATATACTGGGAAAAATAGTATAAAAGTTGATAGCGTCACGGTTGATACAAAGAAATAATGTCCTTAAAGTGTCCCTAAACTAAAAAATATTTGTCCCTAAAGTCGAATAGTTTAGGGACAAAGTTTACTTACTTTTCCGCCAAACTTCAAATCTACACTCCATCAAATGCCTATTTCATCGGATATGAACTAAAAATGAAGTATCGTGAAGATAGATTGAAGTAAAAGCGAAAAAAAGTGAAATAGTTAGATATTTTTCAAAACTTTGCCGCACTGCTATTTTATCGAATCGCAAGTGCATTTTTGCCTGGTCTGATTTCGCGTGAAAACCTATAAGGTTTCCAATAATTTACCTCTACACAATCACTACACGATAAAGGGCTAATCTTACGAAAATTTAAACAGGAGTTTTCGTTATGAAAAAGTCAATATTAGCTCTCATCATATCAGCAGTAGCACTATTTGCAGCACCAATCAACCAATCAGGCAAAGCAGGCGACATAGATGTCAAGGTCTCAACAGAAAAGAGTATAGCCTCTGGTCCGTGCAGTTTCAAAATAACACTAAGCAAAAACTCAAAAGAGATAAGAGATGCAAGTGTAAAACTCAAAATATGGATGCCAGAAATGCCAGGAATGCCCGCGATGGGCGAAGAGGTGGACGCCAAAATAGGAGCTGATGGATATGTTGCGACACCATCTTTTTGTATGAATGGCGGATGGCAAGTGACGGTGACAGTTGTTGAAAAAGGTCAAAAAGCCAAAAAATACAGATTTAATGTCAATTTTTAACCATGAAAACAGTTAGATTTTTGGTCACACTTTTTGTGGCTATTTGGCTCGGTGCTGCTGATAAATCAGCGCTTGCTGTTCCTACGATGACAATCAAAAAATCAGAATCAACCATAAGTGCAAAAGAGTATCAAGCATATACGGCTTTTGCAGAGAACAAAATATGCGTCGTGGCGCCACTTTTTGGCGGGGTGATAAAAGAAATTAATGCTGATACAAAATATACATTCGTCAAAAAAGGCGATGTTCTAGCTACGGTGCTATCCAGTGATATATTTGATATGTTGCATCATATCCATCACTACAGTAGTGATGATGAAAACGACACAAACAGAAGTGCGGCTTGGCTGCAGAAGGTATATGCGAAGCTCGATTTGCTCCAGATAGACAAAGATGATGTAGAAAATCTCCTAGACCTGAATAAAAGCCTAAAAAGCATCAAAATCAGGAGCCAATGCGATGGTATAGTTGTTGAAAAAGAGATTTCAAGAGGCTCCGCGTTTGAAGCAAAACAGAAGCTATTCACTATAGCTGACAACTCTACGCTCTGGCTGGAGATAAAAATATATGAAAACGATATTCAGAGCGTCAGAGTAGGGCAAAGTGTTGAAGTGTCCATCAATGGGTATGACAAAAAAATCAAGACAAAAATAGTAAGAATCATCCCAGAGGTGAACCAAAAAGACAGAACGGTGACGGCTAGGGCTATTATTGGCAATCCATCTGGCAAGATAGCGGCAAACTCTTTTGCAAAGGCAAAACTAATCTCAACTTCCAAACGAGGAATAGTTCTCCCCAAAACAGCTCTGCTTGAGCGAGGTGGTAAATGTTTCGTGTTTTTGCAAAATTCTAGTGGAAAGTTCGAGCCGCTAGAGGTGACTGCTCAAAAAATAGATCAGAATTATATTGTTACTGATGGTTTGAATGAGGGCGACAAAATAGCTACAAAAGTCCTGTTTTTGCTAGATGCAGATGCAAAAGTTCAGGGATTATACTAAGGTCAAGAGATGATAGAAAGAGTTATAGAGCTATCGATAAAATACAAAACTGCGATTATGGTGCTGTTTGCTGCGCTGTTTTTATCATCATATTGGGCTATCAAAAACCTAGAGCTTGATGCTCTCCCAGACCTCACGCCGACACAGGTGATAGTGCAGATAGATTGGGAGGGTCAAAGTCCCCAAAATATACAAAACAGAGTGACAAATGAGCTAGTGAAAGGCTTTATGTCTGTGCCAAATATCGAGACTGTGCGCGGATTTAGTAGTTTTGGGATGGGGTTTGTGTATGTTATCTTCAAAGACAAAACAGACCTCTACTTTGCTAGAACTAGAGTTCAAGAGTATTTAGGGCAGGTCAAGTCAAAACTGCCAGATAGTGTAAAAATAACCATGGGTTCAGATGCTACTGGTGTTGGCTGGGTGTTGC
>CAZNYV010000037.1:10083-15921 GCA_964577355.1 uncultured Campylobacteraceae bacterium | reverse complement strand
TGTCCACATACATATGAGCTAGCTCGACCTCTGGATAATCTTTTGACATTTCCACTACCGTATCACGCCATAGTTGCGATACTTCTAGCACATTTGCTTTGTCGACGCTTGTTAGTTTCTTGCGTCTTTTCATAGCCGATTCAAACGCCACCCTAGCGATTCTCTCTATCTCTGGCTTCGTATATACCATTGTATTGTAACCCTTGAAGTCATCCTTGCCTCTAGGCTCGCCAAAGTATATCCCGCCAGTTAGCTCTCTGACCACCAACATATCTACGCCACTTACGATTTCTGGTTTGAGCGGAGAGGCGTTGACTAGCTCCTCATATACGCTCGCGGGTCGGAGGTTGGCAAATGTGCCAAGCTCTTTTCTGATTTTTAGCAGTCCTGTCTCGGGTCGGAGGTGTCTAGGTTGAGTGTCCCACTTCTCGCCACCGATAGCGCCAAATAGCACAGCATCTGAGGCTTTTGCGCCGTCAACCGTAGCTTGAGGTAGTGGCTCTCCAGTCGCATCTATCGCCGCTCCACCCATCAGGTATTCACTATATTTTAGCTCGAAACCGCATTTGCTACTTACAACATTTAAGACTTTTATCGCCTCATCAACTATCTCTGGACCTATTCCGTCACCTTTGATTACTGCTATATTGTATGTTTTCATATTAATTTTTTGCCTTTATCTCATTTGCGGCATAGTTGATTAGTCCGCCAGCATCTACAAGTTCCATCATAAACGGCGGTATAGCTACAAAGCCGTACTCTTCGGCTTTTGTCAGATTTTTGACTTTGCCGCCAGTCATATCGACGACCAGCTCGTCGCCTTCTGCTATTTTGTCTGATTCTGGCACTTCTAGTATCGCAAGCCCTGTATTGAATGCATTTCTATAAAATATTCTAGCGAACGACTTGGCTATTACACAGCTAATTCCAGCCGCCTTGAGTGCTACTGGGGCGTGCTCTCTGGAGCTTCCGCATCCGAAATTCTCGCCTGCTACGATTATGTCGTCTACTTTTATTTTGTTCACAAACTCTGGATCTGCATCTTCCATAGCGTGTTTTGCTAGCTCTGTTGGGTTTGAAGTATTTAGGTATCTAGCTGCAATAATCAAATCTGTATCGATATTGTCACCAAACACAAAAGCTCTTTTGTTACTCATTTGTTTCCTTTGAAATATATAAAAAAGGGGTTGATTTTAGCAAAAAAATTGTTATATGGCGCTTGCAAAAGTTTTTTTATGCGCGACCGTTTTTACTCTGAACAAGTAATATTGCGACCAGAACGCTTTGCCTTTTGAAGCATTTCATCGGCTTTTTCGAGCAACTCCTGCTCAGTCTCATTGGTCTGATATTCTGTAACACCAACCGATATTGTCACTCTATCTTTTGAGCTAAAGACATTTTGCCCTACTGTTTCTCTGATTTTCTCCGCAAGCATGACAGCACTTTCTCGATTTGTATTTGGCAGAATAATCGCGAATTCATCTTCTTCAAATCTAGCGAAAGTGTCATTCGTCCTGATGATTGACTGAACAATGGCTGTCATTTCCTGCAAAATCGAGTCCCCCACACCATATCCATGTGCATCATTTATATTTTTTAAAAAGTCAATATCAAATACAAGAACAGAAAGTGGAGCCTTATAACGCCTACATCTGCTAGTCTCAAACGATAATATTTCGTCAAACTTGAATCTATTGTAGATTTTTGTCAATTTATCAGTAGAGGTGAGAATTTTCAGGAGTTTTCTGTTGTTTTCAATTTCCGATATGTCTGTAAAGGATAATATATAAAGCTCTTCATCACCTGGGTATACTCCAGCCTTGATGATGAACAACCTGTCAGCATCTCGCTTTTTGTCGTACATTTTTACTAAGTGTTCAGTTTGGCTATCTTGGACAAGCATACCAACCAGCTCTCTAGTGTCTATACCATTTGGGATAAAGCCGTCCGTGGTTATAAATGCTTCCGATATAGACGACGATGTTCTTTTGTATTCTTCTAGCGAAGAAAATCCAAAGAAGTCCAGAAAAGCGAGGTTAACCTCTTTTATATCATTGCAGTCAGTAAGAAGTATGATATTGCTTTGAAAATTGAATATAGTATTTACTTTTTTGGTTTGCAACTCTAGGAGCAATTTGAGCTTTTTGTTTTCGTAGTTATTTTGTATATTGCCTATCGAGCTCTCTATTTTTTCTATCAACATATCTGCTTCTATTGGTTTTATCAGCAGGTGATCTACTCTCAGCTCGATAGCTTTTATAAAGTATTCAGCTTCGCTATACGCAGTAGCCAATATAATTATCGGTCTTTTGATGTTTAGAGTATCTATTCTTTGGATCATCTTCAAACCATCAAGCACTGGCATCTTAATATCAGTTATCACGATGTCTGGTTGATACTTTGCCATCATCTCAAGACCCTCGGCACCATTTTGAGCGTAATAAATATTGTTGGAATATCTCTCAATTATTCTGCCCATCAGAACTCTTGCGCTTTGCTCATCTTCTACAATAAGTATTGAAGTTAGGTCTTTTTGTAGCACTTGATAATTACCTCCGAGGCAAAATATAATTCTTTTGAGTATAGCAGTTGAGTCATAAAAAGGTCGCGAGGACTGTATCGCTAGCTTTTATACAGGTTTGACATAGGCTTCATCGGATGTTTTTTTCAGCACTTTTACCTTTGTGCCAACGGGGAGTTTTTCTGATTCATAGGAGTTATCTTTTAGAATAAAATATTTGAGCTTCTTACCTTTGTACTTGATACTACTTCCGTTTATCACAACGCCCACATCCTCCTCCTCTACGACAACCGCCTTTGACTCGTCAGGTTTCTTATTTTGCTGAATTATTTGATAGATTTTCAAGACAAACAAAAGCAAAGATACAACACTGAAAACAACCAGAACACCTACTATAAATAAGAATGCAGTGCCATTTTCTAGGTAATTTGATATTGATTCCAAATAATCGCCTTGGTGATATTTTATTGTTAGGACATATCGCAATAATACCAAAAAATGTTATATCGCATCAGTTCGTCATATAGCTAGTCAGGGTATTTCAAATATTTGCAATATTTGCAAAAAATAGCTCAACCTGTTCTGTCATATATACTCCTGTATTTTTTTGGAGCGAGAGTATACTCCATAGACTCTAGCTAGAAAGTTTTTCAATATATTTTTAATCATATTATGCGATACTTTAGGAACATTTATAAAATTACTTTGAACTATTTAGAACAAAGGCCTAAACAAATATTTATTTATTTGTCATTTCAATAGCAATATTGCTAAGGATTTACTACAAACAGCTCCAAAGAAGAGATACTAATAGCCGCATAAGAACAAACAATGAGGCTTTGAAGCATCTCTTCTTTGTTGTCTCATGGATGAGCGGCAATGTAAATCAACACGGGAGGTGAGGAAGACAACACAAAATACAAGAGGTTACGGCAAAGCAAAAACTAACTAACAAACAAAGGAGTGAAATCAATGAGAAAAATTGCATTTAAGTACCTGATTGCAAGCGTATTATCGCTCATAGGTCTTGGACAAAACGCTTCAGCGTATGGGGATAAGATTTATTATGAGGAGAGTAGTGAGGCAATGGGTAGGGCTTATAATGTGTTGAAGAAAAATGGCTACATTGAAACCCCTGATAATGAAAAGAAGCGTTTAGGCGCCTACCGTAATACAAAAAACGGTGGTATTAGAGGTGATTTTTTCACAATTACTGACAAAAAAACTATCAATGAAATAATTGAAATTTACATGTTGGTTTTTTATGAAAATGAACAAAAATTCGACATAGAGATAAATTTCTTCAAAAAAACAAAAGGTGAATCTCAGGGTGTATTTATGACCGATGAGCCGTTTGTGCAACTAAAATTAAGAAGGATTGAGAAATGAATTATACAGTAGAAATTGCAGCAGATGTTATTGGTATTCCGCACAGTTTTATAATAGTGAAAGATGAAGCTGGCAAAATAGTTTATGCAAGAGGATTTGCACCGGAAGTAACCGGTCTTTGGGGTGAAGGACATATTAGTAATGATTGGCATGAATCCACAACCTCAAGCGGCACACTAGCAGTCCTAGATGAACAAGGATTAGCACATTTAAAAGACATCATCGAAGGCTACAGCCTAAACCCTCCATACTATAACCTACTCCTCGGCTCCCAGTGTACTGTTTGGTCTTTGCGGGTTTTAAAAGATGCAAATATACTAAGCTTTGCTCCAAATACAGATTTTTCTATGCCGCTGGTAGACATCATGGAAAGTCTAGTATTTAACCCATACACTCAAGCCGCGTATTTCGCACTAAAAGATATGGTGCTCAACACTATTGTTCCTGCGACAGACGCAATCATCAATAGTGCCGTTCAAACTACAAATGCAAATGAATATACTGCAACAGTACGATTCAATAACGGCGCCTCCCAAACCCAAACCACCACCTACGACACCAATAACCCTAGCTCTTCAAAGTCTATACTAGAGTACTATGATGCAAATGGTAATGTCATCAACAAGAGTGTGTCATATAGTGACGGTATCAATACATATAGTTCTGCACTCTTTGCAGATAGTAAGTCTACGATAAACAATCTACTAGATACGGAGAATCAACTCTCAAAGCTAAATAGTAGCGGAGCTATCAGTAACTCTTTTTATGATGTAGTTATGAAGTGGAATTCGGATTATCTAGTATCAAACATATCTACTCCAGTATACGCACCTGTGTTTCCAGATATATTCTTACCAACACTAGATCCTATAGGAGCATTCTATGAGAGTACTACACTAGCAACTGACAATGCACTATCTATTGCAGACAAGACATATGTACTTCTAGGTAGCAATATGAAAGGATTATCAGTAGCAGCACTATCTGCACTAGACACAAATCACGATAACAAACTCTCCGGCAATGAGCTAAGCTCTCTAAACGCATGGGTGGACACCAACGAAGACGGCATAGCACAAAGCACGGAGATAAGAACCCTGAGTACTCAAGGTATCTCACACAAGCAAACACAAGACAACAACTACACAAGAGTGGGCAACAATAATAACACCGCCCCTTCTTGTGTGGTTGTCTATCGTGGCAAATCAGATAAACAATCACGGATACTAAGACGGGAGGTGAAGAGGAAAAAGAATATGAAAAGATATGGTGAATAAAGAGAAATAAAGGAATAAATCAATGAGAAATAAGGAGACTGTGTAGCAATATGTTGAAAAAGATACTCATAGCAGTGTATGCGCTGCTTGTAATTGCAACCACTGCTATCATGGTGTTTGCTTGGTTTATGTGGAGCGTAGTTTTTTTTGTATTTTACGCATTGATTGTCCCAGCAATTGTAATTGCCATAAAAGACCGCTATCCAGACAATCCCCTCTATGCAAAAGGAGCTATAGGCTTTTTTGTTCTATTCATCTTTTATATTTTCGCTGTGATGTATATTGGGATGTGGAACTATAACGACTTCGGGAATGGACCAAAACCTACAGAGGCAGAACACAAGCAGTATGAGCTATACCGAGCGGAATGCCAATTCCATCTACTGGATAGAAACCACTGGTTTCTTCAGTATAAAAGAGTTTATGTATCCAACAAAAAAGTCTTTGAACACCCTGAGTTCTTGGGGATATTGTTAAAAGACATATCGTTCGACCGAGATGCCACATATCGAATATACGATGAAGTCGAAATGGTAAAAAAGCCAAATGCTAATGATTGGGATAGAGCACCAGTGGTTAAAAACCTAATCATGGAAATTAAAAAATAATCAAACCAAAAAGGAGAATGAAATGGCAAAAGTAACGGTATAT
>CAZNYV010000037.1:0-10073 GCA_964577355.1 uncultured Campylobacteraceae bacterium | reverse complement strand
GACACGCCTTCATAGGGCTAACCGATGACAACGGTGTGACAAAGTATTATGGATTCTATCCGGAGAGCAATCCGTTTAATGGTATAGGTGTAGTGAGAGATGAGTCGATAATTCTAGACAAAGATAAAGATAAACTAGACACAAACAACAACGGCATTCCTGACAGACTAGAGAGGTCTCTAGCAATAGCGTCACAGGACATTTCAACCGAACAATTTAATACCATGCTAGATACAGTCAACAATCGCATAGCCAATCCTGGAACTTACAATCTCTTTGGAGATATGGGCAATACTGACAACTGTGCCACTTTTGTAGGGGATATTTTAAAAAGCGGCGGTATTACAAACATATACGGTTCAACTCCAAAACTATTCTTATTGGATACATGGAACAATGCGACGCCAGAGGAGAAGGCAGGCTGGATAAATAGCGGCGGTACGCCTGAGAACTATAACCCATCCACTGATGCGGCTGGAAATAAATATTACATCACCGACCAAATGAAAGCAGAGCTAAATGCCAAAAACACCACCCTGTTTGAAGAGCTATGGACATCTGGAGTAGATGCACTTAGTACTATAGGTCAACTAGCAGAAGGAGTAGCAACAGATATAAAAAGTTTCTTAACAGACTTGCTAGGCTACACGAACCTCTCTCAAAACATTACCAAAGACCCTACGGCAACTGTAACTACAAATAGTGTGATAGTCAACGGCGATGGAAGCTATGGAGTAAGTATAGGTGTAAAATACAACAACGGTAATACTGCAAACCAGATAGTAAACTTAGATGCAAATGGTACTATCAAGACTTCAACCGTTCAAACATTCAACCCATCTGGCATCCAAACAGGTTCCCAAACCCAAACCACTACCTACGACACCAATAACCCTAGCTCTTCAAAGTCTATACTAGAGTACTATGATGCAAATGGTAATGTCATCAACAAGAGTGTGTCATATAGTGACGGTATCAATACATATAGTTCTGCACTCTTTGCAGATAGTAAGTCTACGATAAACAATCTACTAGATACGGAGAATCAACTCTCAAAGCTAAATAGTAGCGGAGCTATCAGTAACTCTTTTTATGATGTAGTTATGAAGTGGAATTCGGACGACAAAGAAGAGATACTAATAGCCACATGAGAACAAACAATGAAGCTTTGAAGTATCTCTTCTTTGGTGTCTGCTGTCAAGCGAAGAGTTAAATCAACCGCCCAGATTTTCGCTACGCCCAATATTTCAACCAAACCACATATTGCCCAATTTGCAAATCGCAAATCTAAAATGCTATACTAAGCTCAAATATAACCAAAAATGGAGTCTTCTATGGAATTGTCTTTCGATTTTCTACACAATCTAAATATTCAACTATATATTTTGTCATATATGCTTGGCGGGATACCTTTTGGTTATCTGCTTGCAAAAAAATATGCGGGTGTTGATATAAAATCCGAGGGCAGCAAAAGCATAGGCGCGACAAATGTCCTTAGAGTAGTCAAAGAGAGCAATCCAACTCTAGCCAAAAAACTAAGCGCGGCTACAATCATCCTCGATGCGCTCAAGGGAGCCTTGCCCGTTTTGATAGCTGCGCTTATGGGTGCTCCGCTTGAGACGGTTTGGGCTATGGCTGTTCTTGCTGTAATGGGACACTGTTTTAGCCCGTATATGTGGTTTGAAGGTGGCAAAGGTGTAGCTACTGGAGTTGGAGTATGTGCTGTCTTGCTTCCACTACAAACACTAGCTGCGGTTGCGACTTGGTTTGTAGCGGCAAAAACTATCAAAATATCATCCCTTTCCTCTCTTCTTGGATTGGCTGCACTCTTGATTGCGTCACTATCTTCAATGCCACAACCTTTTGCAATAGGCACAATTACACCTTTGGTCATAATAGCTATTATCATAATCTATAAGCATATACCAAATATAACAAGACTGATCAGAGGCGAGGAAGCGAGAGTAGTATGAGAATCCATATCACGGAACTAAAACTAAATGCGATTTTGGGTGTTTATCCAGCCGAACGCAAAGCAGAGCAACCTGTAGTAGTGGATTGCCAGATTGATTATGATTTTTCTAGCGGCGCCTATATCGACTACGAAAGAGTCGCAAAAATAATCGTAAAAACTCTAAAACAAAAAAAATTTAGACTGGTCGAAGAAGCTTTGCTATTTTTGAGCAGTTCTCTAAAATCCCAATTTTCTCAAATAAATTCAATCAATTTGAAGATTGTCAAACCGCAAATCATGGGCAACTGTCAAGTTGGCGTAGAATATAGTAAAAGTTTTTTATAAAAAATTGAAATAAACTTAAAAAAAATTGAAATTTTATGCTATAATTAAGCTCATATTTATATTTAAGGGCTTTGAGTGATGAGAATTTTGATTGTTGAAAACGAAGAAAAGCTAAATAAAATACTGACAGAGGGGCTTAGCGAGCTAAGCTATCAAGTCGATAGCGCAGAGAGTCTAAAAGACGCAGAGTACTTTATTGGTATTAGGAATTATGACTTGGTTATAGCAAACTGGCTAATGTCTGATATGGACATAAAAGAGTTCATAGCTGACATCAAGAAAAAGTCAAACAGAACTGCTATCGTACTGCTTTCTACAAAAGGTGACAAAGCAAACGAAATCGAAGGTCTCAGAAGTGGTGCAGATGACTACATCAAGAAACCATTCGAGTTTGATATATTAGTAGCTAGAGTTGAGGCGAGACTTCGATTTGGTGGCACTAGTGTAATCGAAATAGAGGACTTGGTGATTGACCCAGATGAAGAAAAAATCACATATCAAGGTACGGAAATAGAATTAAAAGGTAAGCCTTTTGAAGTATTAACACATCTTGCAAGACACAGAGACCAGATAGTCTCAAAAGAACAACTTCTTGATGCTATTTGGGAAGAACCAGAGCTAGTTACGCCAAATGTCATCGAGGTTGCAATCAACCAAATCAGACAAAAAATGGACAAACCTTTGGAGATTTCTACTATCGAAACAGTCAGAAGAAGAGGATATAGATTTTGTTATCCTAGACCTGCAACTGATTCATAAGAAGTATTCTGCTAAAAATCCAAAAAAAATTCTAAGGTAACTAAAATATGGCACTAATGATTAACGATGAATGTATAGCTTGTGACGCTTGCGTGGACGAATGTCCAAATGTAGCAATAAGTGAAGGCGACCCAGTATACATAATAGATTTAGATAGATGCACCGAGTGCGTTGGGCACTATGATGAGCCAGCGTGTGTAGCCGTTTGCCCTGTTGACTGCATACGAGTTGACCCAGACAATCAAGAGAGCGTGGAAGAATTGAAATTCAAGTTTAAACAACTACAATCAAAAAACTAACTTAATGGCAAAAATAACCGCCATCATCGATATTGGCTCAAACTCCGTCAGAATGACGGTTTTCAAAAAGACAAGTCGTTTTGGCTTCTATCTTCTAAAAGAAATCAAGTCAAAAGTAAGAATATCCGAAGGTGCGTATGGAGATGGTGGTAATCTGCAATCTCCAGCTATCGACAGAGCAATCAGTGCTCTTGGCGAGTTTTTAAATGTAGCCAAATCCTACAAAGCCACAAAAATACTATGCGTTGCAACCTCTGCTGTAAGAGACGCCCCAAACAGCTCTGCCTTTACATCAAAAGCCAAAAAAGAACTAGGACTCAATATAAAAGTCATCGATGGCGCCAAAGAAGCTTATTACGGTGCTGTCGCTGCCCTCAATCTACTCTACCTCAAAGATGCTATTACTGTTGATATTGGAGGTGGTTCTACAGAACTAGCCTTGATACAAGATGGAAAAATAGAGGGTTTATGCTCATTGGACTTGGGTACAGTCAGGTTAAAAGAGCTTTTTTTCGACCAAGAGGTTCCGATAGCGCAGGCAAAAGCTTTTATAAAAAAAGAGCTTTCCAAGATTCCAGAAAACTTCAAAAGCAAAACAATCATCGGTATCGGTGGGACAAACAGAGCGCTTGCTGATGCCTTGATGGAGCTAGAGCACTACCAAGTAGACGCAATACACGGCTATGAGATTGATGTTGCCGCCAAACGAGATTTTTTTGACAGATTGATAGACAGCAAGGCAAGCAAGCTAAAAAACTTCAAAATCAAACCAGAGCGATACGATGTTATCCGAGAAGGCGCTCTCATTATTACATCAATCATCGACCTCGTTGATGCTAAAAAAATAGTTGCAAGCGGAAGTGGCGTTAGAGAAGGAGTGTATCTATCCGACTTGTTGAGAAGCCAAAACGATAGATTTCCACCAAACTTCAACCCAAGTGTACGAAGTCTTCTTGATAGATTCTGCGACAATGACGAAGAGGTTAGATATATTCGCAAAACTTCACTAGAGATTTTTGATGCGTTGGCTTTGGTTCACACGCTCGACACAAAGTATCGCGAATATCTAGCTACTATTTCAAAACTTATCAACATAGGAAGCAAACTCGGTTTTTATAACCATCGCCATCATGGCTTTTCATTTGTTTTGAGCAACCTAGAATATGGTTTTTCACACTTTGAACGAATGTTTATATCTATGGTTGTAAGATACCATGGCAAACGATTTAATGGCTTCGAGGAAGATAGATTTTTTATTTTTTGCAAGCAAAATGAGCATGCAATAAAGTGGCTAACTACAATCGTAACAGTGGCAGAGACAATCAACTCAGATATGTCTAGCCCAAAAATTGAGTTTTCATATAACGACAACACACTTGTTGTCAAAACTGATGCCAGCCTATATATTTGCAATGAAAAATTTAAAAGCGTCCTAAAAGAATCACCATTAAAGGTTGAGTTCAGAAGCTTTTAGGGGCTACCAATGTTTGATACAACTCAAAAGGAGACCGCGTGAAGCATATAAGCAAAGAGACGAAACGGTTCTTAGACATCTACAAAAAACTAGACAGCGCAAAAACAGAGCACTTTGATGAGTTTATAAAAATCTACGGCGTCAACTTCAATCTATACAAAAACGGTGAATTTATTGAGCAAGGTTTTCCGTTTGATATGATTCCTAGGATTATCTCCAAAAGCGATTTTGACGAAATAGAACGAGGTGTCAAACAGAGAATATACGCCCTAAATGCATTTCTAAATGACATCTATTCTGATGCCAAAATCGTAGCCGACGGTGTTGTCCCATCTGAGTTTGTCTACTCTTCCAAAGCTTTTTTACCGAAGTTTGTAGGATTAAAGACACTCAAAAATATACGAACGCATATCAGCGGAATCGACTTTGTCAGAGAGACAAAGACTGGCAAATGGATAATCCTAGAAGACAACTTGAGAGTTCCAAGCGGTGCCAGCTACCCACTCTCCATCCGTAAGGTTTATCGCAAAATTTATCCTGAATTCTTCAAGAGTTTTCAAGTAAAAGACACATCCAACTACCCAAAAAAACTAGCTCAAATGGCTGACTATGTCAGTGCTGGTGGAACAAGCGCGGTACTTACCCCTGGTAGATTCAACTCCGCTTTTTATGAACATAGCTTTTTGGCAGGCAAAATGGGTGTACCACTATGTTCAAATGATGATTTGAGCGTCAAAGATAGCAAGTTACATTTCAAGCATTTCGATGGCGGTTTGAGACGAGTTGGGGCGCTTTATCGCAGACTTGATGATGATTTCCTAGACCCGATGGAGTTCAATCCAGACAGTATGATAGGCGTGCCAAATATCATTAATGCATATACAAAAGGTGAATTGGCGCTTATCAATGCTGTAGGCAACGGTGTTGCGGACGATAAGGGACTCTATTATTTCGTACCGAAGATGATTAAATATTATCTAAACGAAGAGCCGATACTGGAAAATGCACCGACATACCTACCGTTTTATGAAAAAGACAAAAAGTATGTCCTAGAAAATATGCACAAGCTGGTAATAAAAGATGTTGCGGAGGCTGGCGGATACGGCGTACTATTTGGCTCAAAACTATCCAAAAAAGAGCTAAAAGCCGTAAGCGACACGATAAAAGCAGAGCCTAGAAGATTTATTGCTCAAGAGGTTGTGGAGTTCGAAGACCTGCCTTGCTTTATTGACGGCAAAATCAAAATGAGAAAAGCCGACCTCAGGGTGTTTGCACTTCACGGCGAAGATGTATTTGTAATGCCTGGTGGACTTACTAGATACTCCACGATTGAAGGCAACTATATAGTCAACTCCTCACAGGGCGGCGGCTTCAAAGATACTTGGGTTTTGGAGGACTGATATGATAAGTGTAAATTCTGCGAACTATCTTTATTGGTTGGGGCGTAATGCTCAAAGAGCCGAGACAATATCAAAAGAGGCTATCAAAAGCTTTGACTTGATAATCGACCACGATATTGATGATGGCAAAAAACTATTTAAAAAACTCGATATCAAGCTGAACTATCGAGACGAAAGCGACTTTCTAAAACAGGTTGTATTTGGCGAGCACGCTTCATCTGTTTATTCATCACTTCTTGGCATGAAAGAGAATTCTACTTTGTGCAGAAGCTTGATTCATAGCGATGCTTTTGCCTATGTCAACAAAGCGTACATGGAGATTAGAGAGCTAAAAAACAAGACAGTCGAAGTTTATGACATCGAACATCTCTTGGCAGGACTTTATGGTTTTGACGGAATGATCAACTCCACGCTAATCCGACCAGAAGCTGCCAAGCTAATAGATTTTGGGAAGGTTATCGAGAGAATTGACCTTGAAATCAGACTGTATGATGATTTAAATGTTGTTCTGTTTGAGCTAGACGAGCTGTATGCTCTAGGCAAATCACTTGACCCAGCATTTGAAAAACCAGCTATTGTGACAGACAAAAAAGCAAAACTCCTAATCTATGTAAACTCACTAGTAAAAGGTGTGATTAAGTCGTGAAACTAGAGTATTCCTACTCTTTTTGTTTGGAATTTGACACCAATGTGAGCGCGCACCAGTTTGCAATGATAGCAAAACCGCATCGAAGAGGACAGCTTTTGGAAGGATTTGAGCTAAATCTAAACTCGTTTGATACGGTTTTTGATGGTTTTGACAATGAGATAATTTTTGGCTCAATCGACGCACCACATAAGCAGTTTTTATTTGACACCAAGGGTGTTGTGACCACGACACCAGCATCTAAGACAAAAGAGTTGCCGCTTGGTCTTTTTTTGCAAAGCACCAAGCTTTCTCCATTTTGTCAAGAGCTGTCAAAATACGATAAAAAACTAAATCTACACTCCAAGAGTGACTATGAAAAAGCGCTATTTGTGACATCGTTTATTTTTGAACACTTCACATACGAGAGGGGTCACACACATACAAATAGTGACATCAGGGATGTTATCATGCACGAAAAGGGTGTCTGTCAGGATTTCGCTCATTTGATGCTTGCAATTATGCGACTTGAAGCCATCCCTAGCCGATATGTATCTGGCATGGCTGATGGCGAGGGAGAGTCTCATGCATGGGTGGAATGTTTTATAGATGGTGAGTGGATTGGATTTGACCCTACACACAACTGCGAAACAAAAGGCAAGCCATACATTGTATTTTCTGTCGGCAGAGACTACTCAGATTGTACGCCAAACAGCGGTATATTTGTCGGCTCTATAGGCTGGCAAAAAATACAAGTAAACTCAAAAGTAACAAGGATAGATTAGTGGTTCAAGAGGTTTTTAGTATCAGGCTACCAGTTGGTGAAAAACTAAGGCTGATGCGAAATAGATTTACACCAATTGGTGAAACCAGCAACAAGAGAATATCAATAGTTACAGGCACTCATGGAGATGAGCTCGAGGGTCAATATGTCTCTTTTTTACTCAGTAGCTGGCTCAATAAAAATCCAGACAAAATCAAGGCTACCATAGATATTTACCCAGCAATAAACTCATTGGGGCTAGATAGCATAAAAAGGTCATTGCCATTTTATGAAGTAGATTTAAACAGACAGTTCCCAGGTAGTAAAAGTGACTTTTTGCCAGCTCAGTATGCTGACGGAGTGGTCGAAGCTATCAAAGGTAGCGAGATAGCCATAGATATACACTCATCAAATATTTTTCTCAAAGAGATTCCGCAAGTAAGAATGTCAAAAGACTTTGCTCCTGATTTGGTACCATTGGCAAAATTACTAAATATAGAATTTTTGTGGGTTCATGACGCCGTCACAGTACTAGAATCTACATTCTCTCATGCGCTAAATTCCATAGGAACCAAAACACTTGTCGTCGAGATGGGTGTCGGTATGAGGATTACAAAGCAGTATTGTATTGATTTGTTCGAGGGTATTCTCAATCTTATGAGCAACCAAGGATTTGTGGAGTATGAGCACACAAAGCCATTGAAAATTCCAATATATTCTGAACATGGTGATGTTAGCTATATCAACGCGAGTGATTGTGGACTTTTTGTGCCGTCAATAGACCATTGCCAATTTGTCAAAGAAGGCAACAAAATTGGAGAAATAGTCGACCCGTTAAGCGGAGAAACAAAATGCATAGTCACCTCTCCAGCTGACGGTATTTTGTTTACACTCAGAGAGTATCCTATCGTATACGAGGGCTCCCTATTAGCTAGAATATATGGAGCAAAAGAATGAAAAAAGAGCTCTTATTTTCTCTAAAATCACCAAACAGAGATGATTATGAAGTATATGGTTTTAGATTTGGTAATCAAAACCCTTCAGCGCCTAGCATAGCAGTAGTTGGAGCGCTTCAAGGCTCCAACATTGACCAGCTATATACTGCCTCAAGATTGGTTGATTATCTATATCGAAAACAAAACGAGAATCCTGATTTTGTCAATGGCTCTATTTTGATAATACCAGCTGTAAATATTTTTGGTCTAAATATGGGTGAGCGATTTTGGCCACTAGACAAAACAGATATAGATGCTATGTTTCCAGGATTTGCAGACGGAGAAACGACACAGAGAATAGCGCATATGCTATTTGAGAAACTTCAAGGGTTTGACTATGGGATTATTTTGGAAGGCAGAAAAGACCAAGCAGCCTGTATGCCATACCTCAAAGTGCTCAAATCTGGATATGAAGATATAGCGTCAGCCAAAGAGTTTGGGCTGAGATTTATCCACCACAAAGACCTTTCACCAATGGACAGCGCTACGCTACATTACAATTGGCAAGTTTGGAATACAAATACATTTTCGATAGTTTGGGGTGAGGGCTCCAAGCTCAATGAGACTGATTCAAATATGGTCAAAGACTCTATTGTCCGCTTTATGTCAAAAAAAGCGATTATAAATCATCCTGTTCTTGAGGGCTATAGCTCGAATATTACAGACAGAGGCCAGATAGTAGTGCTAAAATCATCACATGCTGGTATATTTTTGCCAAGCGCAAAGGTTGGTCAAAGCGTGTCAAAAGGTGAGTTTATAGGTTATATCAAAGACTCACTAAACGGTTCGGTTTTAGAAAAATTATATGCCTCTCAAGATGGTGTAATAAGCTGTATTTATGGCTATCCTTTGATTTTCGAAAACTCTATTGCTTTTCGAATCGTTTCTTAATTTTATGTTAAACTTGATTGTAGTATTATTTTGGCACTAACCAACTATAATTTCAGATTATGGTTTTATTAGTTTTTCAATAAAAAAGGAGGTTCCCATGTCTGCAGCTGAAGAAACAAAAGCTAACAAAGAGAAGTTTGAAAAGAGCTGGACGCCTTATTATATTAAGCGCTACTGGTTTTTCTTTTTGATTTCCACAGTTTCACTTGTTCTACCGTTTGTCAAAATTAACGGTAATCATGTTTTCTTGCTATCTTTCGACCACAAGAAACTAGAATTGATGGGCACAGCATTTGATATGCAAGAGCTCTATCTAATGCCTTTCTTGTTGATACTACTGTTCATGTTTATATTTTTTCTTACCACCCTTGGTGGTAGAGTTTGGTGTGGATGGGCTTGTCCACAGACAATTTTTAGAGTTATTTACAGGGAGTTGATTCAAGAAAAACTTCTTGGACTTAGAAAAAGAAGAGACAAACAAAAAGAGCCAAATGATAAGTTAAAAGGATTTGTTGCTGGCTTGCTTTGGACTGTTTTGGCGTTTGTAGCAGCATCAAACTTTATGTGG
>CAZNYV010000036.1:0-15985 GCA_964577355.1 uncultured Campylobacteraceae bacterium | reverse complement strand
AATAAGTTGTTTGTTCGTTTTTCATCGGGCGGATTGTAAATAAGGTTTGTTACTGATTGATTACTTTGAGTGAAACCGTTTGGACACAAAAAAATTGTAAATTTGCACAATAAATCTGTCAATAAAGGACGGTAAATGCTAGAAGAGAGATGGGATAGGATTGTCGGTGCTGTAAGTTTTGCTTTTCAGCCTATTGTCAATCCAAATACAGGTGTGGTTTTTGGCTATGAGGCTCTTCTTAGACAGTATCAAGATGCTGGTTTTGAGTCTATTGAGGGGTTGTTTGAGGCTGCCTTTCGCGAGAGGGTGCTATATGATGTGGATTTGGCTCTGAGACGAAAGGTGTTCAAAAAATTCGCCGAACTCAAAAAAGAGCTCAATGAGAAAAAGTGTACATTCACCGATGCAATCAGACTGTTTTACAACCTAGATAATAGGATTTTGGAGATGTCGGAGTATCGACCTGGCAATACAAAAGGGATGCTTCAAGAGTTTGAACTAGACCAATCGATACTCTGCTTTGAGATTTCAGAAAAGCATCAAGTCAAATCGTTTAGCGCGCTGAGAAACCTACTGACTATCTATAAACAGCAGGGTTATTTTGTAGCACTGGATGATTTTGGTGTTGGATATAGCGGGTTTGAGCTGATGTATCATAGTGAGCCAAACCTAATCAAAATAGATATTCACTATATCAGAGGCATATCCGCAGACAAAAAACGCAGAATGTATGTTGCCCAGATGGTCAAGATGGCGCATGTTGAGGGTGCTACTGTTGTGGCAGAAGGCGTCGAGAGTGCTGAGGATTTGGCTGCTATCAGGCAGATTGGGTGTGATTTGGCCCAAGGATTTTTGATAGCTAGACCGACAACCAAACTCAAAGAGCTAGAGTTCGTCTATGATGCTCCGATGCTCTACCAATTGACGGAAGTGAAACAAAATAGCTCAGATGCTGTATTGCTCCAACAACACTTAGAATTCAGGCAACCGATACTAAATACCGTGCTGGTCAAAGATTTGTTAGATAGATTTCGCGATAGTGATAACACATCTTCCGTTCCTGTCGTGGATAAATTCTCAAGACCAATAGGTATCATCGAAGAAAAGAAGATGAAAAAATATGTCTATTCCACATACGGCAAGGAGATAGTCCAAAAGCACCCGTTGGCTCGGTATGTGTCAAGCGTGCCAGTTGTAGATATACACCAAAGTCTCTCTGAAATCATACAGGCATTTGCATCACACGATGATATAGATGGTGTTATCGTCGTCAAAAATGGTGAGTATGCGGGCTATCTGAGTGCAAGGTTGTTGCTAGAGACGATTCACAACAAGAGTATAGAGTCTGCCAGAGAGGAAAACCCGCTAACAAAACTCCCAGGAAACAACGCTATACAAGACTATATAGAGACTTCACTCACTAGAACAGAAGAGGTTAGGGTGTTTGTCTATATCGACTTGGACAATTTCAAACCTTTCAATGACAGATTTGGCTTCAAAGTGGGTGACAAAGTGATAATGATGTTGGCACACTACCTTAAGGAGTTTGCACAGGCGAACAAGGCTTTTGTGGGGCATATCGGGGGTGACGATTTTTTTGTAGGTTTTGAAGCCATTTATAGCTCACAAGCCGTGCTTTACATAGATATGTTGCTCGAAGCCATCAATACTTTTGTCTTCTCTTGTAGGGCTTTTTATGACAAGGAAGAGCGAAAAAAAGGAAGCTACTGCGCAAAAGATAGATTTGGTGAAGAGAGATGTTTTTCCCTAATCGGAGCTAGTAGCGCTATTGTATCTATCTCCAAGGGTGCTGAGCTGCCAAATGAACAGCTCAATGAGTCATTTAGCAAACTCAAAAAAGAGGCGAAATCAGCAGAAAATCATGTAGCGAGGATTGAGATACAAGCCAGCGGTTATTGATTTGTGTCAAATGGCATCTTGGTGGTCTTGTTTTAAGAAGCGAAGCAGGTTAAAAACCACAGTTTTTACTGTGGCTAACCCTTTAATTAATTTGTGGCAACCGCTGTGCTTCCAGACTTCATCAATTTCATGCTTCCGTCACTTTGCCAGTTGCCTTGTCCGGGATATCTTGGCTTACTTGAATACATACTTTTAGCCTTTAGGTCGGCAATAACCTGTGCAGCATCATATGTCATAATATTTTCCTGTTGTGTGTCGAACATTTTAATCACCAAGTCACCCGTGCTTGGTTGTGCCAAAGCACCTTTTGCAACTAGGCACGGGTTCACAAGTACTACTGTCGATTTGAGGAAGTTGTTGGTCGCGCACTTTTCTAAGTATTCAGGGGCAGTATTAACCATAATGCCCTAAGTGTTAGATATTTCTTTAGGCAGTGCAATTGCAAAATATTTGTGCCCGTTTGCTAGTGTATCTTCGGCAGCAATCTGAAGTGGATAAGCTATTACATTGTTAAGATAGGTTGAAGCAAGCGTAAACATCTCACGCTCTAAAAATATACCCTTTACAATATACTGTTTGTCTTGAGCTGATGCTGTGTCGCCATTTTTCTCATATGTTCCAGCTGGCAGAAATGCTTTTGTGCCACAACCTGTAAAAACAAGTGCTACGAGTATAAGCATTGAGTTTAGTAAAATTTTTTTCATATTTAAAATATCCCTCCAATTTGGTTAGCCATTTTTTCAACTAAAATTGGTAGTGCTTCATCAAGTTTGAGATTCATTTTTACAGCCTCGCTAAACACCCTTGTTTTATGCTCTACATAGTCTGTTTCAAGTTGTTGTGATTGATGTTTTGATGTGTTGTCATGTAGTACACCACCAGCACCGTCATTGCTTCTTATCTGACCAGCAAAACTGTTCGCAAAGCCAGCTCTAGATTCTTGACCTATATATGCTTGTCCTTGATTGGTGTTTACAGTAGTAAGTACTTTTACATTCTTCCTGTCTCTTACGACGATATCAGTTACCATCCTATAGATTTCATCTTCGGTTAATTTGCCAGCAATTACGCCTCCAATCAACAAGGCTCCCCCTAGTGCGTTTCCGCCATTTCCGCCGCTGGCAACATCTTGACCACCAATAATAGCTCCATTAACACCAGCCCCCACTGCATTTGCCTCTTTTAGATTGTTTGCAAACAGTACATTTACCATTAGTGTATACTTGGCAGTATCTGGGTCGTCGACGATTTTATAACCCTTGGCTTGAATGTTTGATGTTATCTTTTGTTCAAGACCACTCATGTCTTGACCACTTGTGTTCTTGACAGATATAAATACAGTTCGCAAATCTTTTTTAACTGGGTCCAAAAAAATGCTTTGCGTCATTTTTGTTTGTGTCTGCAATTCTGTCGTGGCGCAGCCTGTAAAAAGTATTACATATACTGTTGCAACAAACCATGCCATATTCTTTAAAATGCTCATTTATGACCTTCTGTTAAAGATGTCGAGTTTTAACACTCATCCAAACCGTCATTGGACGGCTTGAGGAATGTTATTTACAATGCGCGTTAAATTTTGTATCTTTTGATGGCAAGAAAAACAGCAACAGAGCAAAAACACCGCCAATAAACGGAATGAAAAGTATAAACCAAAACGCCCAGTGAAGCCCAATATCTCTGATTCGTTTGATTTCCAGAGCTATTCCTATCCATATATTCACGCCGAACCATATCAGGGCTGGTACCATCATCATTCCAAGTCCAGCGAGAAGCCCAAAGGCTCCAGCTTCAGCAGTTGTGCCTCCTCCAGCCGATATGAGAGCCGCTCCCCCACCAATTATCATAATAACTACAAAAACTCCAACCATATTTACAGCCATTATCGCTAGAATGGTTAGAAAATATCTCAGTCGTTTGACTCTGCCTTCAAAAGAAAATAATAAAGAGGCTAGTTCTACTGGCTTCTCAACATAGCTTGACGAACCAGTCGCAAAAGGGTCACTTATTATTTCACACTCAGGTGGTGGCAATTGTCTGACACCACATTTTGGGCAAATTTCAGCCTTTATTTTGATTATTTCACCGCAATCTGGACAAAACTTCTCGTCAAGTTGTTTTATTCTTTGTTCTGACATCTGCAAACCTTGTGTTGTATTTTTTGAATTGTAAGGCAACCAAAATTGAATTAAGTAAAATATTATCAATATTTACTTAATTTATTACTCTTATGAAAGAGATAATATTGATTTGATATTAGTGCGTATATTGTTCTGTGCGCTAGGCTGAGCTACAGCCCAAATCTACCAACAATTTCATTTGTCAGGTCAACATAGCATCTGTTAGCCAATGAGTGTGGTTCGAATTCCCCGACGGGTGTTCGGTGCAAGCCCATTCTCTCGATGATGGACGAGTATGGTATGAGGTGCTTTAGAAATCTATCATCGTGCATTAGCGATGAGATGATACTTTTGTGAAGAGATTTTCTGGTGTCGACCATAGAAAAAAACGCAAATAATTTTTCAGCACCGCTGCCTTCGTCGTCAAAATATTTGAGTAGCTTTTCGTATGTCAGTACCGATAGAGTCGTCGGAACCATCGGGCTCAGTATGATGTCGCTCGCATAAAAAATACTATTTGAGAGTGCGGATATTGTCGGTGGAGAGTCCATCATCACTATGTCATATTCGTCTTCTAGCTCTTCTATGGCGAGTCTTAGACACTTTTTGGATTTTTTGGAATCATCTAGCAAGATGTCAAAGTTCCTATATGAAAAGTCGGCTGGCATGATGTCGAGATTTGCATAGTCGCTGCCTTTGATATATTCGTTTAGACTGATTTTGCCATCGACTATTTTTTGGATTTTTTTGACTTTTGGTTTGACTTTGAAATAAAAAGACGACGCACCTTGTGAGTCGAGATCCCACAATAGCGTTTTGTATCCTTTTTGCGCGAAGTTGTACGCTAGATTGACAGATGATGAGGTCTTGCCGACTCCGCCTTTCATACTGTATATGGAGATGGCTTTCATGGTTGAGCGGTCTCAATCAGGGCTTGAAATAGTGCCTTGCTCTGTGGTTTTGAGAAAATCTCAAAGCTTTTGAGGAATTTATCTTTACATCCATTTTGCTCTCTTTGCAAGTCCCCGACAAGCACTCCTATCGAAATCAATAGAGCGCTAGGGATGCTCGCTTGCTCCTTGACCATCTCATCGGCAAAGCCTATGATTTTGTGTTGTTGTACGCTGAGGTCTTGATAATTTCCTAGGATTGTTTGTAAGTTTTTTACCAGTTTGATAGCTTCTGGAGCGCGACTCGGCTCTAGGAGTGGTTCGAAAAATTCGAGCAGATAACGAATCTTTTTGCAATCTATCCGAAGGGCATGGAAGCTCTCATCTTGGCTCTGCAATGACAGGTTTCGACCATCTTTGAGGATTCTTTTGTGTAGTTTGCCAAGTCTCGCTGATGCTGTTGATGCCAATGGTTCGTTTGCCCTCTCGCCTTTTGCTCTGTTTTTGAGTAGCTTTGAGAGTTCAGAGGTGGTTTTTTTGTATTTGCTGGACTTGAAAAATTTTGACAGCTTGGCATACTCTTTGTCTGAACTATTTTTCAAAAACTCCAAAAAAGGCTCGAAATTTCCGCTAGTCGATGGCTCAGAATACTCTCTGACCTTGAGCCAATAGACATCGAGGTCTCTAGCATGGTTTGTCATTTTGCCTATCTCTGAGAGCCCTTCTTTGATTTTGATTAGCTCATCGTCCGCAAAAATACCTTTGAATTGTGATAAGAGTGAGCGGGCTTTGCGCAGATAAACACGGTAATAATGCAAAAATTCTGAGTCGATATTGTTGATTATTCCATGCTCTTGCTCTCGCATCTCGTCTAGCATATTGGAAAGTAGTAGCTTGATAGCATCAGCAGAGCTCATATCTAGGCTTAGCGAGAGTTGTTTTTTTGGTTTTAGCTCTTTTTTCACAAACTCAAACAGAGATGGTATTCGTGCATATTGTGACAAAAACATCTCCGCACCCGTAGCTTCGTTTTCATAGCCTTTTATCTGCTCTATGCCTACTACGATATTTTTGTCAAATAGATATACGACCACTCTAAAAACACCTTTGCCGTCCGCGTTGAGGGCGAGATATGCGGATTCTGTTACGCTTAGAGTGTTTTGCAAGAGGAGTGTTCTGTACTCTATTTTATCTCTTAGGTTTTGTCTGAATTTGTTTGTCCCAAAATCCCAGAAAAACCTAGCTTTTATCTTGTTTTCTTCTTTTGCTATGAGTTTGGCATCGAGGCTTCTCATCTCGTATAGATTGGCAGAATATGTGAGATAACAGCCGTTTTTGAGGAGCTCGTGCGTATATGTATCCCAAAATTCAAGCTCTTTTTGGGCGGAGCTTACCGCCTTGAGTCGGAAGCGGGATATGAAGCTGTCAAGCGCATCGCTCGAGGCTAATAAAAACATCACAAACACTCCTTGTGGGGCTATATTCTATAGAGGCTCATTCCTATTTCAAATGCTATCAGGATGATAATAATCCATTCTAGGATTTCACTATTTTGATGATTGAGCGTATCCATCAAAAATGCTATGTTGTCCCTGATAAGCGAGAGCTTGTACTCTGTCTGAGTCAGTCTCTCTCTGAGGTCAAAAACATCGGAAAGCTTGTTGTAAAGAGACTCAGCGACTTCATCATCCCAAGTGATATTTGGCTTGTCGAGCAGTAGCAAATCCATAATCATATCTTGTCTGATATTTGCCAAAAATGCAGCAAATTTCAAAAGTTTTTTGCGCTTGAAAATTACAAATCCAGCCTGATCATTTAGCATCATTCTGCTTTTTGGCATATTTTCATCTAGGAGCTGTTCGAATTTCTCAAGCCCTACACTTTGGGATGCGACGATAGCTATTATTGATATGAGTGACTCGCTTTGTTCTTTGATGACAACTTCGTTATTCGTAGCGACAAAAGGCTTGTCTATGCTCTCATCGACCTTGATTTTGTAGTCTTGATGGAGATAGTGTGACTTATAGTTTTGCGCATTTGGCACTTGCATCGCACGCAAAAAAGAGATGATTTGTGCATTGTCAAAACCGATGAAACAGACAGTATTAAATCGTGACATATAGACATAGCCGACATCATTTTTGCCAAACCAAGTCTGCTCTATAGACTTCTCAAATCGGATACCAGTGACAAGCTCCACCGACTCTTTTGTGACGGTTTCAAACTTGAGGTGTATTGCTGTTAATTCCATGTTGTCATTCTAGCATAGAATTGTAACAGTTTGGAAACCGTATTGATTTAGCATACCAAAATCTAAAAACCAAGGCTTTGCAATGTTCAAATCAATGAGTATTAGGCGAAAACTATTCACAATTCTCGCTATGTCGCAGCTTGTATCTTTCATCGCTCTCGTCGCTGGCTATATCGGTATCTTGTTGCTCAGCTCATCTTTTGATGGTTTGTACAACAATGCGGTCATGCCTTTTAGTGAGCTGGGCGGTATCAAAGTGGCTCTTCAGAGGGATATTATCAAGACGACAAGAGACCTAAAGGATGGCAAAATCGGTAGTGACGGCAATCAATCGCTCGATGAGATTTATGCGCAGAGTCTTACGAAGATTCAAAAAGCCAAAGAGACGATTCAGACCAATTGGGGAGCGTACGCGGCTAGTAATATATCGGATGAAGAGAGAGCGAAGCTGGATGATGTCAACAAGATGTTTGCTCTGTCGATGACTTCTATATCTGTTCTAGAAAAGGCTGTCAGCGAGAAAGATTTTCCAGCACTTCTTGAGTTCGAGGCAAGCGAAATGCCTCTGTATATCGAAGTGTTGCCGACAAAAATCGATGAGCTAATCGAGATACAGATGAAACATGCTGGCACGATAAATGAGAATGCAAAAAGTGAAAAACTGATAGCCAAATGGATTCCGCTTGTCGTCTTTTTGATAGGAGCTGTACTTAGCGCAGCGGTTGTGCTGGTTGTTATCAGGCATATTTTGGCTTCTATTGAGAAGCTGACGACAAAGATGGAAAATGTCGCTGTCAAAAATGATTTCAGACTCAAAGACATCGATGATGCAGAGCATAGCGATGAAATTGGTGTGGCACTCAAGAAGTTCAAAAGTCTAGTAAAAAATGTCAACAAAGCACTCAAAGAGGCGAAACAGTCCGCTTCAGACAATCATGTGGCTTCTATCGAGCTGAGCAGAAGCTCAATGTCCATTGGGACGGCAGTCGATAATGAGGCTAGGTTTATCGAACAGACGCATCAATTGGTAGAAAAAATCAATGAAATCATCTCTGATACGACGAGAAAAGCGGAACATTCTAGCGGTAGTTTGAGCGAGGCAAACAAAGAGCTCAGCGGTGCTAGGTCAAGCGTACTTGATGTGACGGGCAGAATACGAAAAACAACAGATGAACAGGAGCTATTGGTGCAAAAAATTTCTCAGCTATCCGCAAATGCACACGAGGTCAGACAGGTGCTAGTGGTCATAAATGACATCGCTGATCAGACGAACTTGCTGGCACTCAATGCTGCTATCGAAGCGGCTAGGGCAGGGGAGCATGGGCGAGGGTTCGCTGTTGTGGCGGAAGAGGTCAGGAAGCTGGCAGAGAAGACGCAACATAGCCTCTCAGAGATAAATTTGACTGTAGTTGCCATCACGAATTCCATAGGTGAGGTGGTCGAGTCGATTTCACACAATAGCAAGAGCATCAAGCTGATAGCAGGTACGAGTGCTGATGTGGAGAGAACTATCCAGTCGGTGGTGTCAAATATGGACAGTGTCGTCACGAGCACAATTGATTCTACAAAAGACTTAGTGGAGATAAATGAGCTGGCTATCAATATCCAGCAGGCGATGAGTATGGCGAGAAATATCTCGACTTCAAACGCTAGAAATGTGCAGGAGATAGCCTCGACGGGTGAGAGCCTAGCGATACAATCGAGCAATCTCAAGACAAGGCTAGACGACTTTGTGACGCATGATTGAGGCGCGTTAGATGATTTAGGCGCGTTAGATGATTTCGAGCTGTTCTAGGATGTCTTTTGTGAGTTTGGAGAGAGGGCGTTTGCCTATCTCTTCATCTGTGATATATCCGCCAAAAATTAGCCTGAGCAAGTCTTCTTTATTCTTAAATAGCGTTCCTTCATAGCGATTGAAGAGTTCGTCGATATAGCTATCGTTGTACATTTCTGCTTTTTGAATGAGCTCGAGGACGGTGTCTTTGTGGTTATCATACAAAGCCTGCAATGCAAAATCTTTTACAGTGCTTTCTGCTCTTGACTCAGCGGTGTTTATTTTTACATCAAAACCATTTTCCGAACAATAAAAACTACTATCTTTGATTTCAAAACCGAACTTTGCATGCTTGTCAAAACTATCCAAATAAGGGTGTAGGTGCGTTTTTATCGAAAATTTTGCCGTTCCTTTTAACCTAGAATTGCACAATATACACGAATGAATCAGATTATAAAACGACAACGCCAAAACGGGGTAGTCATCCTTGGGGTAGAAATGGTCGAAATCCGGTCGTGTTGATTTGTTATTTTTGTCTTTGATTGTAAAGGTGTAGTTTCTATTGCAATATGGGCAGACATTGACATTTAGTTTTTCTGCCAAGTCGTAAGCGTCATATTCTTGTTTTTTTGTGGTGAAATTTTTATACTTTTCTATCATAAAATCAAATTGGCTTTTCTGCGTATCTGACAAGGTGTCAAACCAAGTTGCTATTTCGTGAAGTTTACTTGGCGCGGCTTTTAAAATTTCATCAACTGTGTATGTGCTAAAAGATGGAAACTCTTTTGATATTTTTTTTGAAAGTTCATTATGGTGATGCTTTGCATATTCGTCTAGTTTGTGATGCTGTATTTTTATCACTTTTGTTTTTCCAAAAATTCAATGCGTTTTTTTAGCTCGTCTATTTCATCAATCTTTGAAATTCGCTTGCTATCTAGCATCTTTTGAAGCTGTCTTTTCAGTATTGGTTCTCCGATGATATTTATATATTTTTGAGCTTCGTCATTATCTTTTATTGGTGATACTTTGCCATTTAGATAGTCTATTATTTCGTTAATTTTTGTTTTTGCATACTCGCCTATTAACCCATCTTCCATGAAAAAACCATGAGAAAGCAGAGTGTGAATATTTGACCCGAAAGTATCAATATCCACTTCGACCTGCTTTCCGTCTTTCAAAAAAATTGTGTTTTCTTTTGGAATGTCGGAGAGAAAAAAAGGCGAATGAGTTGTGACAATGATATGAAATTTTTTACCAATTTTTGTTAGCAAATCAGATAGTTCTTTAAGGTAGCGTCTTTGCCATTCAGGATGTAAAGCTAAATCTGGTTCGTCAAGAAGAAAAACAAAATTATCATTGTTCTGTAATGAGTAGTAGTATATGTTTAACATTTGTCCAAACATGGTCTGTTCGCCGTGACTCAAGTCACTAAATTGTCTTTTTTTTGAATCTATAAAGTCAAAGAAAAAGAAATTTTTATAATGATTAAAAAATACTTCTTTAGCTTTCTTGCTAAATTGATTAATATCTTTTGTGCCATCCTTGAAGTATTCATCAAATTCCTGTTCTGTTAATTTAAACCAGTCGCTGTCTAGCTCTTCTAGTAAATAGTTTATATCAGAAAATTCACTATAGTTATCGTCACCGTATTTTTGAACATACAAAACTATCAAAAATCTATGGTAGTTGCTACTCGCATTTTGAAATAATTGCTCTAAATCATCTTTTTTTGCCCAAGACTGATTTCTAGCATCCCTGTGCGCCCTTTCCTCATCTTTGTCATTTTCAAACAAACCATCTATCTCATAAGGGTAGTGTTCTAGACTATCCCATATATGATTCAATTGAACTTTGATACTGATTTTGTCTGGTAGATACATAAAAGTAGTCAAATGAAAGTTTATGTCCGCAATATATTTACTGCTTAACATATCTGCAATAGAACTGTTGCTCTGATGAAATAGATTATATTGTTGTTTTTCTTCGTCTTCTTCCAAAAATAGAGGTTGTATTCTATTTTGGTCGCTTGCTAGATAAGTGTAGTATTCTAAAGCATCAACATGGCTCAAAGGTGAGTGATAACTGCGGCATTTAGTGTTTGTAAGTATTTTTAATTCATTTTTTAACTCAAAAATTACTATAAAACGAAAATTTAGCTTGTAACTATCGTTTTTTGCATAGTAAAAAATATTTCTTAGACATCCAACGAGAGCACTTTTCCCGCTGCCATTCTTGCCAACTATTGCAGTAATATTTATATTTGATGGGAAGATATGTAGGCATTCTTTGCTTGTAGGTTTAGTTTTTAGCTCATTTTGGTCTTCATTGTACTCGAATATGTAGCGATTATTAAAGTGAAACCCCTGCTTCTCGATATTTTTATACTCTTCGACCCATAGATATACCAGTTCCATGTTGTCCTCCCGACTAGGCTAAGCTTGTGCTTGGCGTATTATATTTTGAGTGGTACCGTGATGATAAATTTCGCGCCGCCGTCGATGGCGTTGCTAGCGATGATGACGCCTTTGAGCTTTTGTGTGACTATCGAGTAGACGATGCTGAGTCCTAGACCTGAGCCGTTGCTTCGGCTAGTGGTAAAGAACGGGTCAAATATCTTGTTGATGAGCTCTTCTGCTAGCCCTATGCCGTCGTCTTGGTAGATGATTTGGACGGTGTTCTCGCTTCTCTTGACGACATCTATCCTGATTTGACCCGAGGCTTTGTCCTTGAAGCCGTGTTTTATCGAGTTGACGGTCAGATTGGCGAACACTTGGAACCATGCACCAGGGAATGTTGTGAGCTTGATTGAGTTGTCGCAGTTGATTGTGTACTCGTGTTTTTTTTGCTTGAATTCAGGCGATAGCGAGCGAAAAATCTCCTCGAGATAGTTACTCAGCTCCACCTCTCTCTTTTGTCCGCTTTGCTGGTCTGTTGATATTTCCTTGAAGCTTTTGACGAGGTCGGATGTCAGTTTGAGGTTTCGGTGTGCTATCTCCACAGCCTCTAGTGTATAGTCCAAAAACTGATTGATGTCTAGGTCAGTTAGCTCTTCGGCGTCGAGTTTGCTTGATATTTTGGCGCATCTGCTTTTTAGCGATGTTACCGCTGTTAGTGCGATACCGACTGGATTGTTGATTTCGTGTGAGATGCCGCTGACTAGAGAGCCGAGAGAAGCTAGTTTTTCACTCTCTACCAGCTGTTTTTGGGCTTTTTTGAGATTGTCCAGAGCGATTGTCAGCTCGATGTTTTTTTCAAAAGTCAGTCTATTTTGCTCTTTGTTTTTGCGATAATAGATAGCCACGATGACCGATGCAGCAGCAAAAACGACGAACAGAGCCACAAACAAAATAGTAAAATGCTTCAAGAATATATCGGAGGCGTCAGACTTGAGATTTGGAGTGAATGAGCTGAGCTTCGACACTAGGTGTTGCTTCTCGCTCTCTAGTGCGTTTGCTATCGCTGAGCCTTGATAGTATATTTTGACACTACCTATCTTCTTGCGATTTTGTACTATGTCGCAGTTTTCTACCTTTAGTGAGCTGTCTATGCTGCTCGATGGGATTTCTCTAGCGATGATTGCCTTTTCGCCGTTGCGATAAAAAGCGATTATGCTGTATTTTGCGAGTCGTATCTCTATCATCTGGATTCTGAGGTTTTTTGTGTATGGCCATATGATGAAGCGAAGATTGTTGACATCGTTTTTGAGTACATATCCAGCAGATGCGTCGGAGATGGTTTTGGCGTTTTGTTTCATCTCGAGCTCGAGATATTTGAGTGTTTGTTCTTTGTTTTTGTCGAGTGCGAGGCTGACATTTTCTATGTTTTTTTCTACTATGAAGCTGATTACCGACCTCTCAGACATATAAATAAAGGCTGTGACGGCGACCGCGAGAGATAGAAAAAATACGACAATCAAGAGCACTATGCCCGAGACTCCACCTTTGAATTTACTAAAAATCTTTATACTCCTCATAGCCAAATGCTATTTTAGTGCTCTTTACCACTTTTATGTTAGCATTTTGCCACTTTAATAGATAATAAGGAAGCATCAAATATGAAAAAAGTGAACAAAGTTGTATTGGCATATTCAGGTGGACTTGACACGAGCGTCATTCTAAAATGGCTAGAGACTACTTACGGATGTGAAGTCGTGACTTTTACGGCTGACATCGGTCAAGGCGAAGAGCTAGAACCAGCAAGAGCAAAAGCAAAACTCCTAGGCATCAAAGACGAAAATATCTTTATCGACGACCTCAAAGAGGAGTTTGTGAGAGATTTCGTCTTCCCGATGTTCAGAGCAAATGCGATTTATGAGGGTGAATATCTACTGGGCACTTCGATAGCTAGACCGCTAATCGCCAAAAGACAGATGGAGATAGCCAAAATGGTCGGTGCGGACGCGGTATGTCACGGCGCGACAGGCAAAGGAAATGACCAAGTACGATTTGAGCTGGGCTACCTACACTTTGATGCCAAGATAAAATGTATCGCTCCGTGGAGAGAGTGGGATTTGAACTCAAGAGAGAGCCTGCTAGCATTTGCCGAAAATCACGGTATACCGATAGAGCAGAAAAAAGGTGGAAGCCCATACTCTATGGATGCCAATCTGCTACACATCAGCTACGAGGGCAAAAACCTAGAAGACCCTTGGAACGAGGCTGAGGAAGATATGTGGAGATGGACTACAAGCCCAGAAAATGCTCCTGACACACCTGAGTATGTGGAGATAGAGTTCGCAAACGGCGACGCTGTAGCGATAAATGGAGTCAAAATGTCTCCCGCGGCTATTCTAACAGAGCTAAACAGACTCGGTAACAAGCACGGTATCGGCAGACTAGACATCGTGGAAAATAGATTTGTCGGTATGAAATCTCGTGGATGCTACGAAACACCAGGTGGTGCGATACTTCTCAAGGCTCACAGATCGATAGAGTCCATCTGCCTAGACAAAGAAGAGGCGCACATGAAAGACGAGTTGATGCCAAAATATGCGAAACTAATCTATAATGGATTTTGGTTCTCACCTGAGAGAAAAGCACTCCAAGCACTCATCGATGCTACGCAAGTCAATGTAAACGGTGAAGTGAGACTCAAACTCTACAAAGGCGCAGTTTACAACGCTGGCAGACGCTCACCAAACACGCTTTTTGCTCCGCAGTTCTCGACTTTTGAGGCGGATGAAGTGTACAACCAAAAAGATGCAGGTGGATTCATCAGACTGCAAGGGTTACGATTTATCATAGAGGGTCAGGCAAACAGAAAAAACTAAATTTCGATTTTTGGAGGTATGGGTAGTATGGTTTCAGAGATTCAGCTCAAAATTATGGATATGCTCGATGAGAACAATGCAAAGCATGTACATATAGCTAGTTATTACAAACTAATTTTGATACTCAGTGTTGTTTTCGGCACTATCACGATAGCTGTGGATACGAGTAAAAGTGTGCATGCCGCCTATAGCTACCATTGCCAAATGCTCGAACTGCTGTTTTTTGGTTTGATGGTTATAGATTATCTGGTTAGAGCTGGTAGATTTCCTATTTTTCACCCAAATCCAGAAGATAGAGCAGCTGCAAGGGTTGCCTTTAAGTCGTATGTGACATCGTTTTATGGTACGGTTGATTTTTTATCTATGGCGCCGTTTTTTATGATTTTGTGCGAAGTAGATATGCCAGATGTCAAGACATCGTTTGGGATTTTGTCGTTTCTGAAAATTGCTAGATATTCTCCAGCTTTGACCATTCTAAAAGATGTCATAGTTAGCGAGAGAAAGCCTCTTACGGCGGCACTTTATTTGATGCTTTTACTAACTTTTTCTACATCCACCATACTTTACTTCGTAGAGAGGTCGTGCAATCCTGCTGGGTTTGAGAGCATACCCCATGCTATGTGGTGGGCGATAGTAACACTTGCTACGCTAGGGTATGGGGATGTCGTGCCTCTATCTGCTCTAGGGCGAGTGCTTGGTGGTATCGCCGCGATACTCGGCTTTGGTATGTTCGCACTTCCTGCTGGTATTTTGGCAAATGGTTTTGCTGACGAGATAAAAAGGCTGAGAGATGTCGGTAGCTGGAATCTAGTCGTCAAAGTGCCTCTATTTTCATCGCTTGATTCTGGTATTATCTATGACATCGCGAGTTTGCTAAGAGTGAAGCGATTTATCAAAAATGAAGTGATAGTTAAGCAAGGTGATAAGGGCGATGCTATGTACTTCATCGTGGAGGGTGAAGTCAAGGTGAGTGCAGGAAACTGGTCGACGGTACTCAAGGCTGGTGATTTCTTCGGGGAGATAGCCCTGATAAAAGATATGCCTAGAACTGCCACCGTGACAGCGCTTCGTAGATGTGAGACTCTGAGATTGACTACTTATGATTTCAAAAAATCACTAGCAAGCCATCCTGATATACTTGAACAGATAGAAAAAATCGCAGATGAAAGAATGGTAAAAAAATAATTTGAACACAAACAAAATAGCCTTCAAAGTCGTAGATGAGCAAAAAAATGCGGTGCATATACAGCAGATTTTTGCTTTTGCTCTGGCTAATAATTATCCAGTTGAGGCTTGTTTTTACAAAGGCAAAGAGCAGTTTTTGTTGGAGCTTTTTGCCAAATATCCGATAGTCAATCCGTCTCTTCATACAAATCATTACCGTTTTGACATCGGTACTCTGCTTGAAAAACCAGAGCAAAAGTACGAACTGCTAGATATACTCTCTCATGACCTCGAATTGGCTACCAAAATTGGAGCTAAGAGAATTATTATTCACCCGCATCGTTTCCCGTTTCCAAAAAAGCTTTCTGCACAAAAAATAGCCGTATCTATGATGGTAAATGAGATTAGCGGTATATCGCAGATGCTTTCTTCGCTAGGTGTTGTTGCCTATATTGAGAATACATTTGATGATTCTGGCTTCTACCGTTTACTTTTTGAAGAGATTAAAAGGCGAAATTTTGACAATTTCGGCTTTTGCTTTGATATGGGGCACGCTAAGGTTTGGTATAGTGGAAGCTTCGCTGAGTGGATGAGATTTTT
>CAZNYV010000035.1:11117-16411 GCA_964577355.1 uncultured Campylobacteraceae bacterium | reverse complement strand
TCTTGTCAAATTCACCGACTCGTCATCAGCCTCACCATCTGGACAGGTCGGAATCTCTCTGCCGCTTTTTGACGCCGGTATGAGAAAAGCCAACTTCAATATCGCCGAAGATGACTACAACGCAGCAATCTATGACTACAACTCACTCATAATGAAAGCCGCAAATGAAGTAATATCAGCCCTCAGAACTTCCCAGCTCATACAAGCTCAAATGCTAGCTCAAGACGAAGACATAAAAGCACGAGAGTCAAACGAAAAGATAGCCAGCAAGCGACTAGCCGCAGGCATTAACGGTAAACTTCCTCTATTGTCAGCAAAAATCACTAGACTAAAAAGTCAGCTAGACAAAACGACTCTTCTGAGAGAACAAACCGAATCTCAAATAACCATCACCGAAGCTCTTGGTGGCGGATACTATGACAAACAAGGAAAAACAGATGCAAGATAATGAACAAAAAAATAGCAAAAGAAACAAAGCCCTACTCTCTCTGGCTGCTGTTTTCATCGCGATTGGTTTTGGGTATGCTCTGTATTATCTCTTTTTCCTAAAAAATCTCGAATCAACCGACAATGCCTATGTTGGCGGTAATATCGTATCTATCAGCGCACAGATTCCTGGGTGTGTGAGTGAGATTTTGGCTGACGAGACACAGGCGGTTTCAAAAGGTCAACCACTCCTGAAGCTCGACAACAAGGATGCGGAACTAGCACTAGAAAAGGCAAAAGAAAATTTAGCAAAGACAATCAGGCAAACTGCAAAACTATACCAGCTTGTCGAGAGTACAAAAAATAGCGTAGCGATGAGCGAAACGGCGCTCAAACTAGCACAAAGAGATTTTGACAGAAGAAACTCCGACGCTGGCGTAGTATCGCTAGAGGAGCTGGAGCACTCACGAGATGCGCTAAGCGAAGCAAAAGATGCTTTTCGCTCGAAAAATAGTGACCTTGTAGCTATGCAAAAAGAGATAAACGGAGTGAGTCTTGAGCAAAATCCACTAGTTTTGCTGGCATACAATGAGCTAAAGAGTGCAGTTTTGAATCAGAAACGAACAGTTATCTTCGCACCTATTGACGGTTTTGTCGCCAAAAGAAGTGTGCAAGTCGGTGAAAAAATCAATGCTGGAGCACCACTTATGGCTGTTGTAGCATTGACGGATACTTGGGTGGATGCAAATTTCAAAGAAACACAACTCAAAAACATACGAATAGGTCAGCCAGTCAAGGTGGTGGCTGATATTTATGGCAAAGACGAGCCGTTTCATGGGCAGGTTGTTGGCTTTTCTGCTGGAACTGGTAGTGTTTTTTCACTACTACCACCACAAAATGCGAGCGGAAACTGGATAAAAATAGTCCAGAGAGTAGGAGTGAGAATATCAATAGACAAAGATGAGATACTCAAGAGACCTCTCAGAGTCGGTATGTCTATGTATGCAACCGTCGATACAACAGACCAAAATGGAAAACCGCTAGATGCCTCTAGCTTCTCACAATACAAAAGCTCTTTTTACGACGATGCCAATGATGAGTCTAGGAAGATTTTTGAACGGATACTAAAAGACAATAGATGAACAACAAGCTTGGTGCATCTTTTATTATCATAGCGACGATTGCGCTATCGCTTGCGACTTTTATGCAGGTTCTCGACACAACCATAGCAAATGTGTCCATTCCAGCTATCTCTGGGGATTTGGGTGTCAGCCCAAATCAAGGCTCATGGGTCATAACATCATTTGCGGCAAGCAACGCCATCGCAATGCCTTTGACTGGTTGGCTTGCTAGGAGATTTGGAGAGGTGAAGCTATTTGTAGCATCCACCCTGCTCTTCACTATCACATCGTGGATGTGCGGGTTGGCGGATAGCTTCGGTGTGCTAGTACTTTTTCGTGTGCTTCAAGGTGCCGCAGCAGCGCCGATGATGCCACTATCCCAAAGCCTACTGCTATCCATCTATCCTGACCACAAAAAGGGGCTAGCACTTGCCTTTTGGGGGATGACCGTCATGGTGGCTCCTATTTTCGGCCCACTTCTAGGCGGATACATCACCGACAACTACGCATGGCCATGGATTTTTTATATAAACATTCCAATAGGTATCATATCCACTGTGACCGTATGGTTTTTGCTCAATAAAAACGAGACCAAAATCGTCAAAACAGCCGTAGATACAGTCGGACTTGCCTTGCTCATCCTAGGTGTGGGGGCGCTACAGATTATGCTAGACAAAGGCAATGAGCTCGATTGGTTCAGCTCGGACTTCATCACCATCCTAGGTGCTATATCTATCATGGCTCTCAGCTTCTTTGTTGTTTGGGAGATTTATCATCCCCACCCAATGGTTGACCTTTCACTATTCAAAGGACGCAATTTCACCGTAGGAACAATCGCCCTTAGCATAGGATATTTGGTTTTTATGGGTGGCGTTGTAGTGTATCCTCTATGGCTCCAAACACAGATGGGATATACCGCATACTGGGCTGGCTTTGTATCGGCTGGTGTTGGTATCTTTGGCTTTATCTTGTCGCCTATTATAGGTCAAAATCTTCACAGGCTAGACCTCAGGATAGTCGTCTCTACTGGATTTTTGATTTTTGCGACCTCTTATTTGATGCAAAGCAATTTCAACCCGCAAGCAGATATGTTGACTATCGCGCTACCAAGAATCGTCCTAGGCGTAGGCACGGCTATGTATTTTGTCCCTTTGACCACAATCTTGCTAGCAAGTATCGAACCATCAAAAAACGCTTCTGCCATGGGGCTTGTCAACTTCCTGAGAGTGCTCGGTGGCGCAGTCGGGACATCTATTAGTATCAGTATGTGGGACAGAAGAGCTGATTTGCACCACGAGCGACTATGCGAAACCATCACGCCCTACTCTCACTCAACAAACATAGCTATCGACGCTATGGGCGGACAATCTTTACAGACCTATGCTTCACTAGAACGAATGATAAGTTCTCAAGCCATCACAATGTCTACGGTGGATATTTTTTGGATTTCTGGACTGATCATGTTTGTTTTGATAGGGGTGGTATGGCTAGCAAAACCACCATTTATGAACAAGAAAGCTACTGCTGTATTGGAATAAAACTATTGTA
Organism: uncultured Campylobacteraceae bacterium; assembly: GCA_964577355.1. GTDB lineage: Bacteria > Campylobacterota > Campylobacteria > Campylobacterales > UBA6016 > CAZNYV01. The sequence continues at coordinate 13,316 of CAZNYV010000035.1, read as the reverse complement.
AACTTTTTGCAAGGTCAAACACCATACTAAACCTTGCTCCCCCATTGGCATTCTGAACAGTTAGCTTGCCATTCATATGCCTCTCGACTATTTCCTTTGCTATATACAGACCTATGCCAGTCCCCTGCATCTGGAATTTGGTGGTGAAATATGGCTCAAATATTCTGTCTATAATCTCTTCTGGCACACCACCAGCATTGTCATTGATGCTTAGCTCTATCTTGCTGCTCTCTATTTCTTTTATGGATATATCAATCTTTGGATTTTTGGTCTTGTTCTCCAACAATTTGTCTTGAGCATTTGACATAATAATCAATATAGCCTGCTCCAGCTCACCCTTATAGCCATTGACTAGCGAAGAGCTATCCGATACAAAGCCAACACCTATTCCATAGCTTTTGAGCTGAACTCCGATTATATTCATAGAGTCTTCAAATGCTGATTTTAAATCAAAATCACTCTTTTTGTCGACCGGCTTAAAAAAGTTTCTAAAATCATCAATTGTTTTTGACATTCTTTGAATCAATATCATAGAGCTATCTTGAAACTCTCTGACATATTCATCGTCCAGCTCGCCTACAGCATGCGATACCATTACATCTTGAATTTTTATACCAAGCGAATTTAGTGGTTGCCTCCATTGGTGTGCTATTGCGCCCATCATTTCGCCCATCATCGCCATTTTGGACTGCTGGAGTAGCATTCTCTCATTCTCTAGTCGTTTTGTTATTTCAGTTTGGACGAGTCCTTGTAGATGTTCTTCGTGTAGTTTTTGCTCCGTAATATCCCAGTTTGTACCTATCATTTTGAGTGGATTGCCTCTATCATCACGCAATACAATCGCACTTGCTTTGATATATCTCAAGTTGCCGTCCGGATGAAGTATTCTAAACTCAGTATTGTATTCTCTTAGTCCGTTTACCGCGTCAGCAGAAATCTTCTCTTGTTCATCCTTGTCATCGGAATGGATTCTAGCTACCCAAGCGTCATAAGCCGCTACAAAATCATCCCTATGACAGCCATACAGCTCAAACATTCTATCGTCCCACGAAAGCGTATTTGTGTCCAAATTCCATATCCAAACACCGATACCTCCAGACTGAACAGCCAAAGCAAGTGTTTTTTCAGCTTCATGGCAAAGATAAACTTTTGATTATTGATTTCGACCATCTTGGTGGTGACATACATATCTCTTAGCTCACCAGATTTGGTTCGATGTTGAGCCTCAAATGAACCCCAGCCACTTTCTTGCATGGTTTTGATTCTCTGGATTGTCTCATGTGGCTTTTCATTGGCATCGACATCTCCAACCGTCAGTTGCGCAAACTCTTCCCTTGTATATCCGAGTCGATTGTGACACATTGGATTGAAGTCCATAAATTTTTGCGTCATCGGATCAATGATGGCTATGTCGTCAAGCGACTGTACAAAAATCCTCCTAAATTTCTCTTCAATATCCTGAATCGTTTTTTTATCATTTATTCTCTCAGAAATATCCCTAGATGAGGCATAAAGATATTTTAAACCATCTATTTCAATAGATTTTGCATTTATCTCAACATCAATGATAGTGCCGTCTTTTCTTTTATGTTTGGTTTCAAATATTGCTGGCGATTTTATTAGTTCTGCAATAGCACTCAAAATCTCATCTTTAGGAATTGTAACTTCCCATTGTGCCACATTTATACTATCCATTTCGGATTCTGAATAACCAAGCATTTGCATAAACTTTTCATTGTACTCTACAACATCACCATGCAAATCCAGTATATGTATGCCATCAGAAGCAGATTCCATAAGTATCTTATATCTGCCCATTTCTGCCTCTAGTTTACTGTTCAAAGCCCTGAGTTTATCGTCAACTGCTTTTCTTTCACTAATATCTTCAACAATAGACCATATATACTTATTGCCATCACTTCCCGTAATCAACACGCCATTTAGACACAGAGGAACGAGGGTGCCATCTTTTTTGATATACTCTTTTTCGTACGGACCATAACTTCCAACAGTAGAAAGCAAGTGCAGCTGTTTTGCCTCGTCTGCTTCATATTTTTTTGGTGTTAATGCCCAGTAGTCTATTTCTCTTAGCTCGTCGCTGTCATAACCACAAATCTTTTTGAAAGCATCATTAAAATCAACAAACTTACCATCCATACTATTGAGTATAATTCCCACTGGTGCCAACTCATATAGCCC
>CAZNYV010000035.1:0-11107 GCA_964577355.1 uncultured Campylobacteraceae bacterium | reverse complement strand
ACCTTCATTTATTTTCTGCTGCGCTTCTTTGATATTTGAAATATCTCTGAGACTTGCAAATATATACTCTTGCCCATCAAATTCTATTAAGTTTGCCACAAGGCTAACATCTACCAGCCCTCCGTCTTTTTTCTTGCACTCCGCTTCGCGCGATATAAAGCCATCAAGTCGCAGCTGTTCTATGGTCTTTGCCCACACCTCAAAAGTCATATCTACATCAATATCAGGTACGAACATACTTTGAAGTTCGATTTTTGAATACCCGAGAAGTTCGCATGCAGCTTGGTTTACATTGATTATATGTGAGTTTGGTCGCACCAAAAACATACCATCCGAGGAGCTGTTTATCGAAATTGTTGCCAACTCCAGCTGCTTGGTTCTGTCCCTTACGGTTTGCTCTAGTGAGTATCTTCTATCGAGGAGTTCTCTCTCTAGGAGCTTTCTTTTGTTGATATTTCTTCTCATATAAAATATCAGTGTCGATAGAATCATAAAAATCATCAAAACAATCATAGAGATATAAACACTATAGTTTTTTGCAACATCTTCAAGCGAAATAGAACTTGTATCGAATGGCGGAATTTTATACTTCCTCATCAATGTAGCTACATAAGAGTAGTCCTGCGGGATTGTCCAATTCAGCACAACTGGATTGTAGTTGCCATTAGGCTCTTTGTCTGCCATGATAAGACTGGATATTATTCGCTCTGTCAGTTCGGCTTCCGAATCAGGCATTGCCATCAGTGGCCATTCTGGAATCAGTTTTGTAGAAACAATGTCGGCGATTTCGATGCCAGGATTTATGTTGAGAATTTTTACTTGTGAGAGATTTATCACTCCCGAGTGCGCCATTCGCTCCAAAACCCCCGACCGAACAAAACCAACATCATAAGAGCCGTCCAAAACTTTCTTCACGACCGTATTGTGGTTTGTTTGTAGAAAAGTTATCTCACTCTTGTCTATCTTTACACCTGCGCTATCCAAAGCGTCAATCTGCAAAAGATAAGCCGCCGCACCAAAGCTATTTGGTGAAACAATCTTTTTGCCCTTAATATCATTGACATTGTTTATATCAGCTCTGTCTGATTTTACAAAAATAACCCCTCCATACCTAGCTGTTTCAAACTTCGACTTCTTATCACTATGTGTCATAGTTGCAATTCTCATAGCTCCAGCAGTGTATTCCAAATCAACATACAACTCAGGGTTAGCAATGATATATTCGTACTTGTTTTGTATCTCTGCTTTTTTGAGTTCAGTCGACAAAAGCAAATCTACTTTGAAATTGTGCTCTGGTATTTTTTTGTGTAAAAATTGCGCAAACTCATTCCAGTCGTTTTGTGTCGTTCTGGCATCATAAGCAATCTGAACAGCGATATTAACATCCCTGCCAAACACAGAGTGGCTTATCATCACAAGTATAGTTATGGCGATTAGTATTCTTTTTGTCAATAAATACCTTTTGATACCAATTCTTTAATATTAGTATTTAAAATATCTACAAAACCTATCTAGTTTAATGATTATATAGTCTTAGTAGTATTTGGATTATAACAATATCAAGTAAAAATTAGACAAACAGCAGTAGGTAAACCATCTATCAAAGCAACTATTTATTTTTAGACACTCAGTTTTGTGTTATGCATAAAAGTCTATTTGTTCAAAAGCCTTAGAAACAGCATTGGAAATCTTTGTGTTTGACGCGTATTGCTGTTCTTGATTCGCCAGCTCAGGAGTCTCATCTGGCTGTTTTGATGGTGGTGTGGCAACGATGCTTTTGTGGTCACTCTTTTTGTTCGCGGATATATAAGATAGTGCAGTATCCGTCGCAGTATTTACGGTATTCATAATCACCTCTCTACAAAAAAGATTCTAATGATACATTAATTTCTGAATGATAATACTTTATGGCTGATTAATGTGGTTGCTATCCTGCGACAGGTATAGATATTGTAAATAGTGCACCATCGTCAGTATTTTGAGCCCAAATCTTTCCAGCAAAACTCTCTTCAACAATAAGCCTTGACATATACAAACCAACACCCGTGCCAACCTTGTCTTTTAGTGTAAACCTTGGCTCAAAAATCTTCTCAAGAAACTCATCAGGAATACCTCCAGCATTGTCACTTATGATAATCAAGATGGCTTTCTCGATGCCGCTGGCTTGTACTGTTATTCTTTTTTCAGCTTGTTGTTTATCGAATGCATCTTTGGCATTTGTAACAAGAGACAACAAAACCTGCTGTAGTTCATTAGCAATACCAAAACAAGTTAGATTTTCATCTACTTCGACACAAAATTTGATTCCTCGCTCATTAAAAGTGTTTCTCATGATGTCATGTACTTTTTTGACAGAATCTTTTATGGAAAAGTTGATTTTTTCTTTGTTTGGTTTGAAAAATCCTCTGAAATCATCAAGTGTTCTACTCATATTTTCTACAATAGCTATATTTTTGATTGCATTTTCTTTTGCGATTTCCCCATCAGTGTCATCATCACTATCTCCAAAATAAATAGCCTCCTGCAGGCTAATACCAAGTGCATTGAGTGGCTGTTTCCATTGATGAGCAACCATATCAATCATCTCACCAAGGGCTGCCATTTTAGATTGTTGAATCAACAAACCCTCTTGTTTCTTTTGTTTGTCACGCAGAAGCTTTCGTTCAGTAATATCTTCTATGACAGCATAAACAAAATCCACATTGCCATTATAATCAACAACCCCACTAAGGGTCATATTTACCAGTATATTAGTACCATTAGCACGCAAAAGCTCTACTGGTAGACCTATTGTTTCTAGTTTTGCTTCAAAAATATTTTTCACATAACCAGCTACAAGCTCTTTTTTATCGGGAGATACAATACTCTCAAAATAGCTCATTTTGATTTTTGCCATCTCTGTGCCAAGTATTTGTATCAAGGCATTATTCGCCTCTATGAATCTACCCTTCTTGTTTACAATACAAATTCCAAGCGATGAGCTCTCAAAGATAGCAGTTAACCTCAGCATCGTATGCTCTTTATGCATCCATGATTTATTATAAAACCACACACCAATCACTGCCAGCATAAGCATCACTGCCGAAAAAATCGCTTCATTTTGCAAAAACTCTTGATTCATTCCAGATATTACGCTGTCTTCATCAACTTTCGCAACTATGTACCAATTGAGGTCTTTTATGTAGCGTATAATAACATATTGTGCAACCCCATTGTGGATGATGCGTACAACATTATTTTCGTTTTCCTGAATAACTTTTGCATTGTCTACACCAAATAGCGCCTTCATGGAGAACTTGCTTGATTTATCAGAGCAAATCGCGATTCCGCTACCATTTTCACTAACCCTAACATCACCACTTTCGTCCACGAGCCAAAGCTGTATGTCGCTCCTACCGCTTTTGAATTCTTTTATTTTCTTGCCAAAGTCTTTTACGGTGAGACCAAATCCAACAGCTGCCAAAAAATTTCTGTCGTTTGCCCTGAGTGCATAATTTATAAAAATAGTTAGAGTATCTTTGTTGGCTTGTGAGGTATCCGTAACAACTTCGTAGTCTTTTGTTTTTGCATAATCTTTGAAGCTATAAAACCACACATCATGAGGGTCTTTTTTCAAGTCCAAAACTTTCAAAAGCCCTGACTCATTGTAGTATTTTGCTGTTTTGTCACTAACCAAAAACGCTGTCAGCATACCATGTGAAGCCTGCGCACTTGATAGCTTTTTGGTCAACTCTGCTGGGGTTCTTTCACCATCTAACACCCATTTTTGCAGCCAAGGGTCATGCGCCATATCATTTGCAACCGCCAAAGGAGCTACTAAATCTGCCACTATTTGTGATTCTATTTTTTGTGACAACCAAGGCAATTCAGTATAGACAACCCGATTAATGGCATTGTTTTTTGTATATATAAAGTTCGCATAACTAAGCGCACCAACAATCATAATAACAAAAGCACTTACAATAACGACAGCAACAAACCTTCGTCTAGCTAGTCTTCCACTCTCTTCTAATACTCCCACAAACCTCTTCCCTTGCGTAATTGATAAAACTATACACTTTTCTTACTAATTATATTCAAACATATTGACGATTTAGGTTGCCAGCACCATACAAGATGAGCCTTGCCCTTTAAAGCAAGGCTTCGTATGATATAAATATGAAAGAAGTCTAGTAATTCAAAGGGCGCAACAATGAGTCATATGAAGCTCAAAACACTATTTCCACCAAATAGTGTAGGTATCTTAAAAAGTAATAGTACCATATCAGATGCTATGACCACAATGACAGAATACGCAATAAGCTCTGTTGTTATGGTGGACCACAACCATCGCCCTATTGGTATTTTTACAGAGCATGACGCATTAAGGGTTATTGCGGATGGAACACCAACAAACACTCTACTTGATAGCGTTATGTCCAAAGAGCTTTTTACTATTGCCAACTCGTATCATTTGCATGATGCATATATACTATTGGAGGGGGTTGGACATCGCCACATTATAGTGGTTGACGACGATGGTTTGTATGCAACAGTAGTGAGCGAAGGTGATTTCTTGCGCCATATAGGTCTTGACGAACTCGCAAACACTCAGATTGTCGAAAGTGCTATGGACAAAACACCACTTATTATATCCAACCAAGAGATGACCATAAAACAAGTTGCAAAGCTTATGAATGAGCATTACTCAGACTATGCGATAATAACCGAAAATCAAAAGCCTATCGGGATGGTTCAAGAACGAACCATAGCTCATCATTTCGTACATTTTCCAAACGATAGCGAAAAAAGCATCGCCAGTATAGCCTCTTGTGAACTATGCTTTGTATCAAAATCAGTCACACTTCATGAGGCCACACAAATCTTATCCAAACATGGTGTACATCAGCTGATAGTCGTCGATGAACAAAATAATGTAGTAGGACTGCTAAAACGAAATGATGTCCTAAAAACAATACACGGCTCTTATTTCAATCAACTATTAAAAACAATAGAACAAAAAAGCGAAGCCCTAGAAAGGCTTATAGAAAATAGAAAATCTCTAATAGAAAAGAGTAGCTTCCTCGATACAATCATAGATACCATCCCTGATCTTGTATGGGTAAAAGATACAAATGGTGTGTATATTGCATGCAATAGCACTTTTGAGCGTTTTGTCAACTCTACAAAACTCGATATTATTGGCAAAACGGACTATGATTTTGTTGATAAAAGTCAGGCTGATGTTTTCTGTGAAAATGATAAAAAAGCAATCGAAGAACAGGTATCTTTGTGCAATGAAGAGTATCTCATTTTTGGCGACGGAAGCCACAAGGGTCAATTTGAAACCATCAAAACACCAATAAAAGCGAGGGGAAACGACACAATTGGGATACTAGGTATCGCTCGTGACATAACAGATAGAAAAACCAGAGAAGAACAACTAAGAGAAATCGACTCCGAACTTCAAGTAGCACAAGGTCTTGCCCACCTAGGAAGCTTCACCTGGGATATAAAAGAGAATATCCTCAGAGGATCCGAAGGGGTTCACAAGATATTTAATGTTCCGACAAGCGTAGAGGGCGTGACTTTTGAAGAATACTTTGCTTATGTCTATCCAGAAGATGTAGAGCGCGTCAAAACTGGGATGATAAATGGCATGCGCTCTGGAAACTTTGAGCTAACAAATCGTATTCTAGTTGACGACAAAATCAAATGGATATACGCTAAAGCCGAGTTTGTAAGCGATGATACTGGCAACTACACCAAAGCCCGTGGCGTCATGCAGGATATAACACAACAAAAAGCATACGAGCAAGAACTTGAGAAGCTGGCAAATTACGATACATTGACAGGACTAGCTAACAGGGTTCTACTGTTAAGCCATCTTGAAAAAACAATTCAACGAGCAGTTAGAAAGAAAAAAGATAGCGCTCTTTTATTGTTTGACCTAGACAACTTCCGAGATGTCAACGACAGCTTTGGGCATAGGATTGGCGATGATCTTCTAAAAATAGTTGCGCAAAGAATTGAATCAAAAGTACGAAAAGAAGATTTTATATCACGACTTGGTGGTGATGAGTTTGCCATAGTGTTGGAAAATATAGCGAAAAAAGATGATGCGGCACAGGTTGCTCAAGAAATAACAAGAGTCCTATCAGAGCCGTACCGACTTGGTAATGCTATAGAAGCGCGCATTAGTGCAAGTGCTGGGATTGTAATCGTACCTCAGCATTCCACAAATGTACAAGAAGTCTTACAGTTTGCCGATGCAGCACTTTACAAATCAAAGCAAGAAGGCAGAAGTTGTTTTCGCTATTACTCTGACGAAATGACCATCTCGGCACAAGTTCGTATGAAATACCAAAACGAACTATTTCGTGCCCTTCAAAACAAAGAGTTTGAGCTTTACTACCAACCACAAGTACACATAGAAACAAATCGTATTATCGGAGCTGAAGCTCTAATCAGATGGCACCATCCTGACGGAAATATGGTTTCACCTACTGTTTTTATACCGATAGCTGAGGATAGCGGACTTATTGCTCAAATAGGAGAGTGGACACTACATGAGGCGTGCAAAAAAGGCAAAGAGTGGTTAGACAAAGGACATAATGTCCACATTTCCGTAAATGTCTCAATGCAACAACTACGACATCAAAACCTACCAAAAGTCGTGGATGAAGCCCTAGGCAACAGTGGATTCAAAGCTGACAAGCTGACATTGGAGCTAACTGAAAGCGCCATGATGAAGCATGAGAATGAGCTGGCAACAATGCTGCACGCACTCAGGGCAAGGGGCATCAATATAGCTATTGATGATTTTGGGACTGGATACTCCTCGTATGCCTATCTCAAACGATTCCCTATTGATATTTTAAAAATCGACAAAAGCTTTATTGATGATGTTCCATATGCAAAAGATGACACAACTATCGTAAAAGCTATTATAGCAATGTCTCATGCGCTTGGGTATCAGATATTGGCAGAGGGAGTTGAGAAACAAGAGCAAGTTGACTTTTTGAAAAATAATGGTTGCACATACTATCAAGGATACTATACAAGCAAACCAGTTCCAGCTAGTGACTTTGAAAAACTTTTATAAAAAAGTGTAATAAACTTAGAGTTTTATGTTATCATCTTGCAATAGTATTTAGCTGAAAGGTGACCAAGGCATGGTTTGTTTTGTTTGCTCCTACAATACAGATGGTGAGCTTGATGATTTCATAATCCAAAATTCTCTTCATAACTCCTCAAACACGCTTGTTCAGCTATTTATAGGAATACCTGAGCCACAAACACTACACAGAATCGCCGAGCTAATACTCAAACATATACCAAACGCGATTATCATAGGAGCTACTACCGCTGGAGAGATACTTCAAAGCGAGATGCTAGACAATGGTATAGTTATTTCATTTGCCACCTTCGAAAACACCACTCTGCTGCCACTACTCCACGATAGATGCGACTACAACTCAGGCGTGGAGATGGGACAAAGCCTTGTGTCCAAAAGCATAAAGGCGGCAATAATTTTCAGCGAGGGTCTGTACGGCAAGCCTGAAGATTTTATGCGCGGTATAAACAGCATCAGAGAGGATATAGTTATCGCCGGAGGAGCCGCAGCAGACAACGGTATGTTTAGTAAAACCTTTATCATGCATGGCAATCAGATTATGGAACACGGAATTGTCGGAGTGGCATTTGATAACAGCGAACTATTAATCTCCCAGCAAACCTCTCTAGGCTGGAATCCAATAGGTAAAAAAATGGTTGTCACCAGAGCCATAGACAGCAAACTATACGAACTAGATGGCAAGCCAATACAACAAATTATTGAAAAATATTTAGGTAGCGAAGCACTCTTAAACCTCCCTTCTTCAATAGTAGAATTTCCTCTGACTAGTGAGGATCATAAGATGCAAATTGCAAGGGCACCAATAGCCCTAAACAGCGACGGGAGTCTGACATATGCTGGAAACTTTTACAATGGGCAGTATGTCAGATTTGCTATAGCCAATTTGAAATCAATAGAATTCAACGCCTCGCAACTACCAAAAAAATTAGACAACTTCTCACCTGAAGCAATATGGATATATTCCTGCATGGGCAGAAAAGCGATGCTCGGGAAAACACTTGAGAAAGAGTTTGCTTATGTGGCAAATATAGCACCAACTGCTGGTTTTTTCACATATGGAGAGTTCTGCGAAGCCGGCAACTGTACAAAAATGCTAAATTTAACAACAACCGTACTGGCTATGGCAGAGTTTTCAAATCCTTCAACACATAAAAAAGTCGCACCACTTGACTCCAATGATCCAATAAAACTGCTCACCAACCTAGTGAATAATGTCTCAACAGAGCTTGAAGCTACCATAGGATTTTTGAATGATTATAAAACCGCCCTAGACAAAGCATCGATAATCTCAAAGATGGATACATCAGGATTACTTACCTATGCAAATGACAAATTTATAGAACTGTCAGGTTGCGACAGAGAAGATTTGCTAGGAAAACCGCACAGTATTGTTTGGGAGCCAAATATTCCGTCAAAAATATTTGAAGACATTCACAGTGCAATCATATCTGGAGCAGAGTGGAGTGGCATCCTGACAATCAATCGCAACACCAGTAATGAACAAATACTAGACACAATCATACTCCCGATTAGTCATAATGATGTAATATCTGAGTATATTGTAATCATGCACGACATAACAAAGCTGACGAAACAAGAGGAACTTATAAGGAGACAAAAGACTGACCAATTAACAGGTCTGCCAAATAGACTAGAATTTGAATCAGATATAGACAAAGACGAAGCTGCTACTATAGCGCTGATAAATGTAGATAGATTTAAAGAGATAAACCGTTTTTACGGATACGACTTCGGGGATAAGATTCTGGTTGAACTCGCTACCGTAATCAAAACTTCACTCCCAAGCAATTTCAAGTTTTATAGAAACGATGGTGACACCTTTATTATTTGTGCCAAAAATACCAGACAAGAAGAGTTTATAGATAATATTCAAGCGGTCATGAGCAAAGTGCATACCCATAAGTTCATGCACAACGAGCTAGATATTGATTTACATCTAAGTCTCGGGGTTTCTAGTGATTTTGATTCACATCTTTCAAAAGCTGAAGTAGCACTAAATAGAGCACGCTCAAAAAAACTAGACCTAGCAATAGCAAACGAAGTAGACAAGGAGACTATCAACAATAATTTCCTCATGCTTAACATACTAAGAGATGCTATCTGCAACAATAGAGTTGTGCCATATTTTCAGCCAATCGCACCTATTTGCAAAAATAATTGTGTTGTAAAATACGAAGCATTAGCCAGAATCATAGATGTAAATTCAACAGTTTACTCACCTGCATCGTTTATTGAAATTGCGAAACAAACAAAATATTACCCACTCATCACAAAAATAATGTTTGATAAAACTTTTGAATTTTTTTCCAATAATACACATATATTCTCAATCAATATAGCAATAAAAGACATAGAAAACGACACCACAATGGCTTTCATCATAGATAAAATTAAATCCTTCAAGGAGCCAAAAAGAGTAATAATAGAGATAACGGAGAGCGAATCCATCGAAGACTACAACAAGGTAATATGGTTTATTGATACAATAAAAAGCATTGGCGCACAAGTAGCAATAGATGACTTTTGTAGTGGATATTCCAACTTTGTGTATTTGATGAGATTGAAAGCAAATATCCTAAAGATTGATGGCTCAATTATTCAAAATATTGTTACAGATGAAGTTTCTTACAAAACACTGCAAATGATAGTTGAGCTAGCTCACAAAATCAATATGGAAGTGGTTGCTGAGTTTGTATCGTCTGAAGAAATCTTTAAAAAAGCGTGTTTGGCTGGAGTTGATTTTGCACAGGGATATTACATCGCAAAACCATCGGCATCATTACAGCAGATATAAAACAAAAAAGCAGACAACGGATAGTTTATATCCGACGCCTGCTGGTTGCTTACGCTCTCTCAGCTAGTTTGTAGTTTTCGATTTGGTTAAAGTTTAGGTATTTGTAGATTTGATCTTCCTTGCCAGCAACAGCTGATGGAACGATACTCATATACTCTTCAACAGTTGGAATTCTGCCAAGTTTCGCACATACAGATGCAAGCTCTGCGCTTCCTAGATATACTTGAGTGTTGATACCAAGTCTATTATCGAAGTTTCTCGTACTTGTAGAAAATACTACCGCACCATTGCACGCTTCCGCTTGATTTCCCATACATAGTGAGCAACCTGGGATTTCTGTTATAGAACCGATTTTGTTATAAATCTCATAGTAGCCTTCGTTCATCAGCTGTTTTTCATCCATTTTTGTCGGTGGTACAATCCAGAATGTATTTACGGCTATCTTGTTCTCGTTTTTCATCACTTCACCAGCCGCTCTATAGTGACCGATATTTGTCATGCACGAGCCTAGGAATACCTCGTCAAGTTTGGCTCCAGCTACTTCGCTTAGAAGTTTAACCGAATCTGGGTCGTTCGGACACGCTACTATCGGCTCTTTGATTTCGTTTAGGTCGATTTCGATGATAGCTTTGTACTCAGCATCCGCGTCCGGCTCAAGCAGGGTTGGATTTGCCAGCCACTCTTTCATTTTGTCCGCTCTTCGCTGAATCGTTCTAGCATCGGCATATCCAGCCGCCACCATAGCTTCTAGTAGCACGATGTTTGATTTGATATATTCGATAACTGGCTCTTTATTTAGGCGTACAGTACAGCCAGCCGCACTTCTCTCAGCGGATGCGTCAGATAGCTCAAACGCTTGCTCTACTTTTAGATTTGGCAAGCCTTCGATTTCTAGCACTGTGCCGTTGAATACATTTTTTTTGCCCTTTTTCTCAACCGTCAAAAGTCCCATTTGAATAGCTTTGTACGGAATGGCATTTACTAGGTCTCTTAGTGTGATACCTGGTTGCATCTCGCCTTTGAATCTTACAAGTACTGATTCTGGCATCTCTAGAGGCATAGAGCCAGTTACCGCAGCAAACGCCACAAGACCAGAACCCGCAGGGAAAGATACACCTATCGGGAATCTTGTATGGCTATCGCCACCTGTTCCAACCGTATCAGGAAGCATCATT
>CAZNYV010000034.1:0-16448 GCA_964577355.1 uncultured Campylobacteraceae bacterium | reverse complement strand
TTAAAAATGGAGCTAGGCTCAGAAATAGTGTCGTAGGCTCAAATAGTATCGTCGGTGGTGGCGCTAAGCTGGCTGATTGCACGATTTGGGAGAGAGTCCAAATCGGAGAGAATTCAAATATAGAAAACAGTGTGGTTTGTGCTGAGGTTGAAGTCGGTAAAGAAGTTTCGATTCCGTATGGGGCGATAATTGCTGAGGCAAGTGAAATTGGTGATTTGACATCTTTTGAAAAGGATATAGTAGTATGGCCAGAAAAAATAGTAGAGGAGGCAAGCATAGTGAGCAACAACATAGTTTGGGGAAGCAAGTATAAGAATTCGATTTTTGAGGGCGGAATAGTTAGGGGCAGAACAAATGTTGAGCTGTCATGTGAAATGGCTACAAAAATGGGAGAAGCTTTTGGCTCAATGCTACCTGTAGGTTCAAAAGTGTATCTTTCTCGTGACTATCATAAATCATCAAGAATGCTCAAAAGAGCGATGCTTTCAGGGTTTTTGTCCGCTGGTGTGAATGTTGTGGATTTGAAAGTGACACCATCGAATGTTGCTAGATTTGGTATCAAAGCTGATGATAGTGTGGTTGCTGGTGTGCATTTTAGACAATCAACTCTCGACCAAATCAGTACTGAGGTGCTGTTCTTTACAAATGAAGGTTTGTATATTGACACCAACACTGAAAAGAACTGCGAGAGAATCTTTTTTAGAGAGAGTTTCAGACGAGTAAACTTCCATGATATAGGCAATATAGTTGAAAAAACAGACCTCAAACAGATTTATATAAATAACTTTTTGGATACCGTGAAGAGAAGTGTATTTGCTCAAAAATCACCAAAAATTGTAGTGGATTTGTTGTATGGTTCGACTTCGGATATTTTTCCAGACATCATCAATTCACTAAATGTCGAGAGCATAATTCTTAACGCGTACGAAGATGACAAAAAACTCAATAAGTTAATCGAGCAATTAGAAAAATCAGAAGAAAACCTGTCAAAAATTGTGACTACAATGAATTATGAGATGGGCTTCATGGTCTATCCAAATGGTCAAAGATTAGATATGGTTTGTGATGACGGTGTGAAAGTTTCTAGCTATGTTGCTTTGATGTCCATTTTAAAACTACTAAATGACACTGCAAACGGAACTCGCAAGGTCTATTTGCCAGTAAGTGCGCCTGACTTTATGGACGAGAAATTTGATAAGCTCTATATTGAGAGAGGTAAGTTCGGTGGCTTCAAGGCTAGTAAACTGTCTGGCTATGATTTCATAGGTAGTTTGTATAGTAATTATTGCTTTGGTGAGTTCACACTGAGCTACGATTCGCTGTTCGCTACTGTCAAAATTCTCGAAATGTTAGCAACCACTGGCAAAAAAATGTCAGAAGTTATAAGCTCATTGGATAATTTTTACTTCAAAAGTGAGAAGGTAGGCTGTCCGTCGTCTCTCAAGGGCAAAATGATGAGGAAATTTATGGAAGCAAGTGTCGGCAAGGAAGCTTCTTTTGTTGATGGCGTGAAAATATCTCTAGGTGCTCGCGAGTGGGTACTGATGTTGCCTGACCAACATGGAGAGTTCTTGCATCTATATGTTCAAGCTGCGACAGATATTACTGGTGAAGCGATAATGGCTGATTTCAAAGACAAAATTGCCTCATGGATAAATGAAGACTAAGCCTTTTGGCTTTTTCTCATCCTCCACCCACAAAATTCAGAAGCTCCAAGGCGTCATCTTTGCGCAATATGTGAGTATTCCAAGCATCTTTTTTGACAATAGCTCCATTTATTGCACATGCCATTATCTTTTCTTCGTCAAGTCCTATTTGCAAAAGCAAGCCTGACACGCTCTGTTCATCTTTTGTCTCAAGCTCTTCACCGTTTACTTTGATATTCATTTTATTCCTTTTGTGAAGCTAATCGCCTTAAACCTCTCGCCGAGATGTGACGGAGAGAGCAGTAGTTTTACTTTTGAGAGCTCTAGTTGATATGCTCTTTCACCTGCTTTTTTTGCTAGCATTTCCAGTAGTTCGTGGATACCAAAGTCTATCAAAGCACTCATTTGAGTCTTGTAAAAAATCCTCTCAAAACCGCCAACTGCAAAGGCTTTGCTTAGGTGTTCAAAATTGACATCAAGTGTAATGTCGCTATTTTTGTAAAATTCATCCAGATTGTCTATCGCAAAGAGTGGTGTTGTCTCGTGTTCCTTGTAAACCCGCACGGAAAAATCATTTCTAGGAAATTCTTGACCATAATCAAATGTCAGGAATTCAACCCTCTCAAAGGCGTCTGCTATGGCTTGCGCGAACTCTTCATAACCAATCCCTAGCTCGCCTTTTGTGATTCCTAAAGCCTCGCATTTTGCTAGAAGCTCGCTGTCGTTAATATCAAAGACAATCTTGCTGTCACTAACTCTGGCAAACTTACCTTGATATATGAGCTCACACGAAAATGCGTCAAAAATCTCATTTGCATAGACAAAGCCAGATTTTTCACTCACCTCTTCGAGCGAACTGTATCTTTTGAATTTGATAGCGTCACCGATGTTTTCATCTACAAATTTGCTCAGCTGAGCGGCTACGGCATCAAATCTCTCGACCACTCCAAACCTCAGTGTCTGTAGTAGTTCTGGGCGCAGTGTGTAGATAAAAGTTACTATGTCTTTTAGTAAAAATCCCTTGTGTGCGCCTATCTCCAAGACCAGAGCGTCTTTGGCAATGGCTCCATCGTCTATTCTGCGTATGATGTAGTTTGCTATCGAACCGCCAAAAAACTGCGAAGTGGATACGGATGTGAAGAAGTCACCATCCCTGCCAATCGGTTTTAGTGTGCTGTAGTAACCATTTTCACCATAAAGCCACACATTGAAATATTCTGAAAATCTCAAAAAATAACCACACTTTTGATTTCACTAAACTCTTCCATGGCAAATTTTGGACCCTCTTTGCCTATGCCACTCAGCTTTACGCCACCGTATGGCTGTATGTCAAATCTGACAGTAGGTATGTCATTTATAACAACACCACCGCATTCAAATTCATCTATGGCGCGCTTTGCTAGACTTAAATCGTTTGTAAATATTGAGTGTTGCAGTCCGTATGGAGAGGAGTTGATTTTTGCTACAGCTTCATCGAAATTGGACACTTTGACAAGCGAGACTATTGGGGCAAAAACCTCTTCGCAGACTATTTTCATATGGTCATTTACCTCTGTGACGATAGCTGGTGTCATCATGTTGCCCTCGACATCGCCACCATATATGATTTTTGCGCCTTCACCTTCGGCATTATATAACCAAGATTTGGCTCGAGCGAGCGCTTCTTTGCTGATTAGTGGCCCGATTATTGTAGACTCATCCATTGGATTGCCTACGCGAAGCTTCTTGGTTTCTTCTACTAGCTGTGCAGAAAACTCATCATAAATGGCTTCATCGACATAGATTCTCTGCAAAGATATGCACACTTGACCAGAGTTGATAAAAGCCCCTATTGCGCATTTGGCAGCAGCTGACGCTATGTCCGCGCTTTTTTCTACAAAAGAAGCGGCGTTTCCGCCTAGTTCGAGGGATAGTTTTTTTATTCCAGCGTTTTGAGTGATTATTTTGCCGACGGTAACTGAGCCTGTGAAGCTAATAACTCTAGGGATCTCGCTAGATACGAGCGTAGAGCCTATTTCTGCATCGCCATACACGACGCTGAGCGCATCTTTTGTGGCATATTTGCTATCTATAAATGCCTTTGCCAGTGCGTATCCGCAGTATGGTGCTTCTGGTGTTGGTTTTAGTACTACGCTGTTGCCCATAACGAGTGCTGGAGCTAGTTTGTGGGCGGCTAGGTTGAATGGGAAATTGAACGGTGTTATTGCTACGACTACACCGCAAGGAACTCGTTTGTAGTACGCCTCAGCCTTTCTACCACTTGGCATTGCATCGGTATGAATCGTCTCGCCACATATTGATAGTGCGCTTTGGGCTGTAGCTCTTATTGTTTCTATACATCTGTCTATCTCAATTCTGGCAAATCTTATAGGTTTGCCAGTTTCGATAGTTATACATTTGGCATATTCATCTTTTGCCGATTCTAGTCTGTTCGCAGTATCGTTTAGCCAAGATATTCGCTGATGTAAGGGCGCATTTTTTGCGCTATCTTTGGCTTTGTCTGCTATTTCCAATGCTTTTCTAGCTTCAAAAGCAGTACACTTCGGTGACACAGAGACTATTTTGCCATCAATTGGGCTCATATTGCTCTGCACTTCTTCTTTTGTGTATTCGCTAGAGCCAAACAGTATTTTTGCGATTAACATTTACACACCAGCCGATTTGTGAATGCCGATCTTTTCCAGTGCCAGAAAGTATAGCTCTTCATATTTTTTGGCTGACTCATCCCAAGTGAACCGTTTTTTCATCGCATTTTCACGCATCTTTTCCATGCACTCTTGTCTGTTGTAAAAAGTATAAGTTGCCCATCCAATAGTATCAAATAGAGCTTTTGCATCGTTTAGCAAAAATTTAAAACCAGTTCCCTCACAAGTCGCTTCATCGTAGTTGTCGATTGTGTCATCTAGTCCACCTGTGGCTCTCACGATTGGTAGCGTGCCGTATCTTAGGCTATACATCTGATTTAGACCACACGGCTCAAATAGAGAAGGCATTACAAAAAAATCACAACCAGCTTCTATCTTGTGTGAAAGTGCATGGTCGTAACCGATTTTAACACCAAATTTATCAGGGTATGCTGCCATAATGTCACCGAAATAGAAATGCGTCCAAGGCTCACCCTCCCCGAGCATCACAAATTGAATATCGAGAGCTAGTATCTTGTGTATTGCTTCGGCTAATATCTCTACGCCTTTTTGCTCAACTAGTCTGCTTACGACACCAAATAGCGGGACATCATCTCTGACTGGTAGTCCATAGAGTTTTTGAATATCAGCTTTGCAGAGAGCCTTTCCATTCATATTTCCAACATCAAATTGGGCGCTCAGGAATTTGTCATTAGATGGATTCCACTCTTCATAGTCCATTCCGTTGAGTATCCCGTAGACATCGACAAACCTGAAGCGTATTGCATCTTCAAGCCCGTAAGCGTACTCTGTTGTTGCCATCTCGTTTTTGTATCCCTCGCTGACAGTATTAACCATTTTTGCATGGAAAATAGCACCCTTGAGTAGATTTACACTGCCATGATGCTCAAGTTCCATATTGTGGAAGCGTTCCCAGCCAACACCCAAAACATCCATTAATCCAGAATAGAACTGTCCTTGATACTGTATATTATGGATAGTTAGTACGGATGATGTCCTAGAGAAGAATGAGTCATCTTTGTAGGTGGTGTTGAGAAATACTGGAGTGGCGGCTGTGTGCCAGTCATTTGCATGTATTATGTCTGGTCTGAAATCTAGTAGTTTGCAAGCTTGAAGCGATGCTTTTGATAGAAAGACAAAACGATTGTCGTTATCCTCAAAGCCCTTGCCATTGATGTTATATAGTTCGGAGCGACCGTAATATTGTTCATGCTCAATAAAGTATACTGGAACATCAGAGTTGGGCAAAGTGCTCTCATAAATCTCACACCATTGCTCACCTATAACACCCATTGGGACGCCTAGTGGTCCAGCTTTCCATTTTAGGTTGTATTTTTCTTTGTTTATCGAATAATATCTAGGCATTATTACTCTGACATCATGTCCAAGTGCGCGTAGAAATTTTGGCAAAATACCTACAACATCTGCAAGTCCGCCAGTCTTGGCATATGGAACACATTCTGAGGCAGTGATGAGGATGTTGAGCTTAGACATATAGCTTCCTTCCATCTAAATTAAATAAATTCATGCAGTTTTCTGTTTAGATTATCGCTCAATATATGTAAACTTTTTGCTGCACTTGCTATTTCTTCTACGCTTTTTGCATTCGACTCAGATACATCTTTGACCCCATGGACGAGATGAAGTAGGTTTTCTACATCGGTTGCTATTTTTGCAGAGTTCTCTGAGGTTTTTAATACCTCTCTAATCGCTGTTTGCATTACATCTTCTGTTTTGCTGATATCTTCACCAACCAGCATAGTTGTTTTGACAAGCTCTTGAGTGCTGTCAGAATTCTTGTTCATCTGCTCACTAGCATCAATAATCGATTGGATAATCACACTGATTGTTGCGTTTATCTCTGTCAAGCTTTTTTGCGTTCTCTCGGCAAGCTTTCTGACTTCATCAGCAACAACAGCAAAGCCCCTACCATGTTCACCAGCACGAGCAGCTTCTATAGCTGCGTTGAGTGCCAAAAGATTTGTTTGTTCCGCAATGTCAGAGATAACCGTTAATATCTGTTTTACATTATCCGCATCATGCGTAAGCCTGTTTAATTTCTCAGAAAGCTCTATTTCTGATTGCGCCCCTTTGTTTACTTCACTTGTGAGGTCAACTATGATGTTTTTTGTCTGCGCTAGAATAGCTCCAGTGCTCTCCATTTCTTTTTTTGTATGGTCGGATAGGCTAGCCATTTCGTTGACAAAGTCTTTTATCTGAGAAAACTCCTTGACCGCATCCTTGACTATTTTTACCTCTTTTTCTGTATTTTTTTCAATATTCAAGCTCTCTGCTATATCTTTGAGCTCGTCTTTGTTGGTGTATTTGAGGTTGTATGACAAATCTTTTGTTCTGATAAAATCACCCATGCCTTGTTGAACGAAATGTACAGACTGGATTAGGCTTTTTGTAATAAAAACCGAAAAAGCAATAGACACACCTATGACCGATAGGCTTAATATGATTAAGTTTAGCAGTGCAGATTTGCTTTCTTGGTCTATTAGTTTTGCATCTTCTTGCGCATATTTTTTGTTTAGTTGAACAACTCTAAGCATCGAACCTCTAGCAGCTGAAAAGCTATCACCATATGTCTCTTCTTGTGCTTTGTACTCTTCGTAGCACTGCTTTTGTGTTTCAGTGTTTGCTCCGTTTGCTAATTTTTCAAAAACATCTTGTTTTAGTTTGTTGACGATAGGTGTGAACTCATCCATTCTGGTTTTGAAATTATTGTATAGCTTAACCTCTTCTTCTGTTTTGCCAGGGATTGCTTCGTACTGTGATTTTAGTTTATAAAATCTGTCAAATTGGCTATTAATACCTTCTAAAATATCTTTTGCTTCTTCTTGACTGTATCCTTTTGCCATAAGTGTATATATTTTGTGAGTTTGCATTCTTATATCACTAATAGCTTGAAACATGGACAATGTAGCATATACGGACGGGGTGCTATTGTCAGCGATTTGGTGCCCTTTTTGACCTAGCTCTTTGATGCTGCTATAGCTGACAGCTACGATGGTTAGCATTGAAAAAACAATAAGAACCACCAAGGCGGTTAGCTTCTGCTTGAAACCTATATTTAGCATCTATTTCTCTCCTGTATATTTGAGCCTATGAGCAATTTTTTTATTATTCTAGTCTAGTTTATATTAGCTTTGCATGCCATCGGTGAATCTTTTTTGATTTTGGATACATTAGCCGATTTTCTATTGTCCGATATTGTGACAAATCCAGTTGAAATAGAGAAATATAATGAATAGTAATTCTATTGTGTCAAAAAATATTAATGCAGATTTGGTCAAAGTGGTGGCTACGCTGTTTGTTGTAATGATTCATATTGTGGCAACAACTGTATTAAATGCAAGTGTGGATAGCGCAGGGTGGTACTGGGCAAATCTGATTGATTCGTTTTGCAGGGTTGCACCACCACTGTTTTTTATGGTTAGCGGAGCATTTTTGCTGACAAAAATTGAGCCAATATCGCAATTTTTTACGAAGAGAGCCTCTAAAATTTTGGTGCCAGCTCTATTTTGGTCTTTTGTTTATATCACACTTAGAGTTATGTTTTCAAGCTATGATTTGACGCTTAAAAATATTATTACCGATGTGATTATGGGGAGTGGATATTATCATTTGTGGTTTTTGAATGCAATAGTTGTCATATATTTTTTAACCCCCCTGCTAAGGATTATGATAGTTGAGAACAAAAAAGTTGAAATTACTATAGTTGCCTGCTTATTTATTTTATCATGGTGTGGCGGATATTTTGAGATGATACCATCCTATCTATCGAATATGCTGGCTTATATAGGGTATTTTGTTGTCGGGCATCTTCTTTTTGATATGGCTACCAAGAAAAATACAAAAACACTTCTGATTGCCGGTGTTTTCTATGTTTTAGCATCCGTGTTTACATTTTATAATACAATGAGTATTTCATATGCTGCGGATGCATTTGATGAGAAATATTATGGCTATTCTACAATCAATATAATGGTTGCATCACTTGCTTTATTCGTGGCAATAATGCAGATAAAAATCGAGACATGCTGCAAAAGTGTAATAGCAAAAATATCATCTCTTGGGTTTGGTATATATTTGGCTCACCCTCTTGTTATTAGGGTGCTAGGTTTGGATAAGACAGAGATGGATATGTTTTACAAGCAGATTTTGGGCGGTGTAGTTGTATTTGTGATAAGTTATATTGTAGTGATGATTATGAAGAAAAGCAACACCCTAGCAAAGCTAGTTTGATGCTTTTGCGAAACCTTCAAAGTCTACAAATTTGACAGCGTCATTAATCTGAACCCTGATGCTAATTTGCCATCTTCCTTCTTTTGGGAGGTCAAAGGCTGGAGAAGAAAAAGCGCCATTAGTTAGTTTGAAAGTTGATAACTTTTGATCAAGTTTTGTAGTGTCAGGTCTTGTGATTAGAGCTGTAATATTTGCGTCCATTGTAGGTTTGCCATCCAATGTGGCAATCTTGATAGTGACACTATTTTCTTTTAGTTTCATCTTGTCAGAGCTAGTTACTTCTGCTTTATATTTTGAGTCAAATATTTTGTTACCTTCGACTATTTTGTCGTAGTTTTTGTCAACTTCTCTATATGTCATCTGATAATCATTTGCCATTTCTGGTGGATGAGAAATAGCTGTCTTTAGCACATAAACAAGACCAGCGAGCAAAATAGCAGACAGAACCGCAAGTCCAATTAATATCGAGTTACCTTTCACTTTTTTATCCTTTGATATAGTAGTCCAGCAAGCAGCAGACCAAACAATGAATAAATTATGTATTTTATAATCAAAATTGTATCTTTGCTCTCGTTTCCAAGTGCAGTAGTCAAAATCACATTGTTAGATTTGGCAATTTCCTCAGCTATTTCTGAAATACCGTTAAGTAGTGCTGCAGAGTATCTGCTTTGTACTTCATTTTTATCATTCGCAGAAATTATTGGGATGATGTAATTGTTAAGAATATTATTTTTATCAATTTTACCAGTCAGGTCAGGCGAAATAATCATATCCACTTTCTGCTCCTTGTCTGCCATGACGACAAGCACATACGGTGATTTAATTGAAAGGGAGATGTTTTTTTCATATTCTAAAATATTTTGAGAGCCAAGATTGCTCTTTGCGTGCAAAATAATAGATACACCTGTTTTTGCATACAGTTCAGCACTTATCTCGCTTATCTTCTTTGTCGCACTTTCCATAAGAAGGTTTTCGTTTACGATTTGAGGTGCAGCTGTCAGGGTTAAAGCTGAGAAAAATAATAAAAAAAAGATGCGAGCCAAAGCCCGCACCTTTCCACCTGAGTGAGTAGTCAAAGTATTAACCAACATACAAGTGAAATGGAGTCACTACCGCCCAAAGAGTGAATGCTGCTAGTGCAACTAGCATCACTGTTAATATTACATTTTTATCCATACTACAGTTTCCTCCTTACTTAGCGTCAACTACATGTTGAGGAGTTGTAGTATCAAAAATCTTGATAGTTTTTTCGCCTTCAATTTTGTAGTAATTCGAAGCTTCTCTTTGCTGAACTAGCAAAGCGTTAACAGCAAGGAAACCAATTATTGAAAGAAGTAGTACAGTAGCTATAAGCATACCGCCTATACCGTTTAATCCAAACATCCTAGCTCCTTACTTGCTGCTGATTTCAGCGTTGATATATGTCGCAACAGCTGAATATTGAATTTTGTTCAATGTGCCAGCTTTGTCAAAGTTTGGCATTATACCTATCATACCTTTTTTACCTCTTGGAAGTACGACTTCCGCAGCAAATTTAGGTGTTCCATAAAGTGATAGGTTTGGCGCCATACCATTGTTGCCTTTTGCGTCAGCACCGTGGCATGAAGCACAATTAGCATCAAATACAGCTTTTCCTTCAGCAACCGCAGTTGCATCAGCTTTTTTTGCACCTGAAAGATCAAGAACATATGTAGCTACTTTTTTAGAAGAAGCTTCATCAACAAGTCCAGCTGGCATTTCTCCCATAGGGAAACCAAGACCTTTTGAACCTTTTTTCACAGTATTCATGATACCTTTTTCGTTGCCCCAGTTTGCAAAATTTGCAGCTTTTCCGTCCATACCGTCACCAGTAAGACCATGACAAGTTGCGCAGTTTGCTGTAAATACAGACTCACCCATTGCTTTCAAAGTCTTTTCATCTGCATTTGCAAACTTAGCTTCAAATTTTGCAGTGTGTGCTGCTGTTTCAGTATTGTATTCACCGATTTGTGAATATGCGTTAGTTGGGTAACCTACAAGGAAATACCAACCAGCCCAAATGTTCAGTAGGAAAAATATTGAAAACCAACCAAACGGAACATCGTTTTTGTATTCTCTGATGCCATCCCAGTTCTCTTCTGCAAGAGGAGCTGTAGCTTCAGATTTTTCGCTCATTTGCTTCGCATATACCCACACAACATACGCTGTGACGATACATACGACGAAGAAACCTAGTACACCTAGTATATTTATTAGGTCGCTACTAAGGTCTACTTTGCTTAGAAAACCCAGCATTTTTACTCCTTATTAGTTTTTGCTGTATCACACTTTTCGACAAGTGCATCATCAATGTTATCATGTAAAACAAGATCAGAGTAGGCTTCGTAATCTTGGCCTTCTCTTTTCTTTGCCGTATAAAGATGATACAAATAAGCATACAGAAGATATACGAGAAAGGCTGTCAATCCAAAATAGATGTAAGCCTGTATTTCTCCTATGCTCATACTGTATTCCTTATTTCAATTTGTTTAGATACGCTATAAGGGCGACGATTTCTTTGACTTCGCCTTTTTCGAATGCTTCTTTGACATCTTTATCTTTCATATCAGCAACGATACCTTTAGCTTGTTCCATCATCAGTTTTTGAGCATTATCTCTATCACCTAATGGCGTACCATTTGGTTGGTCATAAGGAACGGCAAAAACTGCTTTTACAGTAGCTGCTTCAGCATATGCAGTATCTAGATCTGCATTTTTCTTGAATAGCCAAGGATACTGAGGCATTGTTGAACCTGGAACGATAAGACCAGGAGCTTTCATATGGTTTTCATGCCAGTCAGTAGTTCTATAGTTACCAACCCTGTGAAGGTCTGGTCCAGTTCTGATTGAACCCCATAGGAACGGTCTGTCATACGCATATTCACCACTTAGAGAGTAGTGACCATATCTGTCAGTTTCTGATTTGAACGGTCTGATTAGTTGTGAGTGGCAAGAAACACAACTTTCTTTGATATACACTTGTCTTCCAGCTATTTCTAGTGGAGTGTATGGTTTTAGTCCCTCAACAGGACGAGATGCTTGTGCGAAGTTTGGAACGATTTCGATCAAACCAGCAAAAGAAATAACTAAAAAAACGCCAACCGCAAAAAAGAACGGATTTTTTTCTAACCAGTGAAACATATTTATCCTCCCCTTTCTTAAGCGCCCATTGGCGATGCGAATTGAGGTTCTTTGTCTAGTTGTTTTGCTGACATCATTGTTTTGTACATATTGTACATAAACATTGCAAAACCTGCTAGGTATAGAACGCCGCCAAGTGCTCTAATCACATAGTATGGGAATAGAACTCTAACAGTATCGATGAATGAGTAAGCTAGGCTACCGTAATCATCCGTTGCTCTCCACATCAAACCTTGTGTGATACCTGCAATCCACATTGAAGAGAAGTACAGTACAACACCTGTTGTTTGAATCCAAAATTGCATATCCATGATTTTTTTAGAATAGATTTCTCTACCGAAAAGTCTTGGAGCCATGTGATAGAATGCAGACATAATCATGAATACAACCCATCCAAGAACACCGTCGTGAACGTGACCAACAATCCAGTTTGTGAAGTGCGCAAGCGCATTTACAGATTTGATTGATTGAATAGGACCTTCTATTGTTGAGAACATATAGAATGTTGAAGCAAAAATCATAAACTTGATTAGTGGACTGTCTTTTAGCTGTTGCCATTGACCTTTCATCGTAAGAAGAATGTTAATAGCTGATGCCCATGATGGAAGGATAAGTACTACAGAGAATACTGAACCCATTGTTTGCATCCAGTCTGGAACAGTTGAATAAATCAAGTGGTGACCGCCAGCCCAAAGATAAACGAACATCAAAGACCAAAAGCCGATGAGTGAAAGTTTATAAGAATAAAGTGGTTGACCAGATTCTTTTGGAAGGAAGTAATAAATCATCGCAACAATTGGCACGGTAAAACCGAAAGCAACTGCATTGTGACCAAACCACCATTGTACTAGAGCGTCATTTGTACCAGCATATAGTGAAACTGATTTTAACCAGCTACCATAACCAGTTAGAAGTCTAGTTGGAACCTCTAGGTTGTTTGTAATATAAAGCATAGCGATACCAAGGAAACAAGCAATGTAATACCACATAGAGATATACAATGTTTTTTCTCTTCTCATACCGACAAGACCAAATATACAAATACCCCACATTACCCAAACAACTACAACCATAAGGTCGATAGGCCATTCAAGCTCTGCATACTCTTTAGAAGTAACAGTACCTGTCAAGAAAGAAGCAACAGCAAGGGCAAGTATGATTACATACACTGGCACCATTAGTTGTGCAACAACTGATAGAAACTTGCTCTCAGCAATAGAAACCTTGAGAGTTCTTTGAGCTACATAAAAGAATGTAGCGAATATTCCAGGGAGAGTAAATCCATAAACCACTGCATTTGTGTGAAGCGGTCTAAGTCTTGAGAATGTTAGGAATTCATCTCCCAAGTTGCTAAGTCCAGGGAATGCTAGCTGAAGCGCTAGAATCACGCCGACAAGCATGCCGACAAAACCAAGCACGATAGAAATAAGCATAAATTGCTTAGCTACCGAGTAGTCATAGCTCAATGTAGCATTGTTCTGCATACACTTTCCTCCTTTGGATATTAAAGGCTTTGACACCTTTATTTTGCAAATTACTTTACAAAAGCGACAAATTTTATTGACTTAAATCTGTGATATAGCTTAAAGTGTTAATTTTCTGTTAGTTTTTTTGAGGAAGTCGTGGCTTTTGAAACAGGATAAAAATACTCTTTTTATCCTGTTTCTATGAGTTTCGCTGATTGTAAAATAAGTTATCTGATAAAAAAATTAGATAACTTATTGTTATTTTGTTAGAACTTAATCGTAACAGCGGTGTTGAATGACCTGCCCATGCCTGCAAGCGGTGTATATGATGTTTTGGAGTAATCAACGACATCTATACCACCTAGTGGCAATGCATAAGCTTTGTCAAATAGGTTTGTGATTGCAAAATCAACAATTACATTTTTGCTAAATTTGTAATTTGTTTTGAGGTCAACAAGTGCGTATCCTGGAGTGACTGGTTCGTTTCTGTTGTTGTCGATCTCTGTTTTCGAGCCTACTGCTTGAATATCAATAGTATTAGTGAAGTGACCTACCTCTTGGATTACGGACATTTTTGCATTGAGAGGCATTATGTGATATAGCCCAGAGCCGGAATCATCAGTCCTGTAGCCTCTAGTATAGCTCACACTTCCGACAACCTTTCCTTTGCCTAGTATGTCACTGCTCCATGCTTTTGCCTCAGCCGACAAGTCTCCACCAAACAGCACGGCATCATGGTTTGCAAATCGGAATAGTTTTATTCCATTATAGCCACCAGTAGTAGCTTTGCCTAAATAGTCTGCATCAATATAATCTTTTACAAAAGTGTAATACGGTGTAACTTTTACCTTCCACTCTTTGTCACTAACATCATGCCAAGTTGATGATGCACTCGCAGTATAAGCTATTTCTGGTTTTAGGTTGATATTGCCAACATAACCATTGCCATCTCCAAACCAGTTTACCATTGCCATATCCATTGCGATTGGCCCGCTTGTCAGCGGATTTGAACCATAACCACCAGCCCAAGTATATCTTTCGTATAGACTAGGTGACCTTGTTTTTTGCGCAAAACCAAACTCTAGGTCGTTTGTAGAGCTGTTTTTGTATTGTATAATTGCTGTTAGGTCGAGATTTACATCCCTTTTTGAATGGTCAAGGGCATTGAAGGCATTGGCGTCTATTGGATCGTTAACTTGCGCAGCTGTTATGCCTACTCCGCCATTCAAACCCGCGCCCGCGCCATAGTTATAGCCGTGGACATCACCAGTATTCATATTGACTATATTTATTCTGGCGCCGAAATTGGTTGATAGTTTGTTGTCCCAATTTTTGATGTCTTCGGCAAAAAAGCCATAAACATCCCGCGTGACGTTATTGAGATTAATAATAGTAAATGGAGCCATACCGCCAGGAACGGTTGTTGAAGCAGCTGACCACCAATCGTTTAGCGTGTATTTATCAAGGTCAGTACCCAGCTTTATGTCATGTCCTGTCGCGAATGGAATAGTGACTACAAGTTTGTATCCTTCTTCGACGGCTTTTGTATTCATTGGCATACCTACACCTATCGTACCGCCTCTTTCTGCGTAACCAGTATTGGCAACATTGATTTGGTCACCATCATAATAATAAATTTTATTCATATAGTGACTAGTATCTTTTTTGAATGCATTTGCATCCACTGTCAGAGAGCCCACTTTGCCGTTGTAGCTGATATTTTCGTATGTAGATTGATTGCTGAGCATGTCCATGTATTGGTTGGTGAAGCCTTCATACGGCACTTGTTGATGTCCGACTTCGAGTTTGACTACGCCGTTTTCTAGTTTATACGCTAGGCTAGCTGATTTGTTCTCTTGTTGGAAGAGTGTATCTTTTACTCTGTTTCCATTGCCATCTTTGTAATCGTTTGCTTTTTCTGCCATACCGCTAAATGTGAAGCTTAGCTTGTCGTTTGCCACTGTTCCAGTTGCTGACAAGCCTCTGTCATGGTTGTTGCTTTTGTAAAAGCCTGTTGTCTCGAAGCTAGTAAGCAAGCTTCCGTTTTTTGAAAACTGTGAGTCTTTTGATTTGACGATGATAGAGCCACCGATACTATCTCCGCCTTGACTAACTGGCGTGACACCAGCTATAGCTTCCATAACTGCTACTTTGTTTGGGTCGACATACGATAGGGCAGGATTCATGTGGTTTGGGCAAGCCGAAGTAACATTCATGCCGTCGATATCTATTTTGAGTCTATCATCGGCCAGACCGTGGATAGCAGGCAGTGATGAAATACCCCCACCTGTATTCATACTGACCCCAGGTGTATTGTTTAATATTGTGGCTGTATCACCTGTCATTGTAGATTTTGTAGCTACTACAGGTTCGTCCACGCCTTGTTTTTCGATATTCATACTTACCGGCGCTTCTTCTGCCAGCAAGAAGCCGGCAGCTACGACGGATAACAAAATTGTTTTTTTCATA
Organism: uncultured Campylobacteraceae bacterium; assembly: GCA_964577355.1. Classification (GTDB taxonomy): domain Bacteria; phylum Campylobacterota; class Campylobacteria; order Campylobacterales; family UBA6016; genus CAZNYV01. The sequence goes on along the minus strand of CAZNYV010000034.1, from coordinate 812 downwards.
CACATCTCCATAAAATTTTTTGATAGCTCGGACTTTACAAAAGTTGTGTTAATTAATTGTTAATTCGATAGAAAATTTAGTAGATTTATATGCTGTAGCCGGTGTGGAACAAGATGAATTGAACGCCAGCCCGCAGACTGGCGACACAAATCATATTAAAGACGAGAGAAATTAGAACTTATAGTTCATGCTAACATAGACTGAACGACCAGGACCTGGAACTGCCGTACCCCACATTGATGTGGTTCCAGATGCGCCGTAAGACCCAGAGCTTACATTGGCATAGCTTATAGTGCCAACCTCTTTATTTAGAGACATAGTGGCACCCTCACCTGTATAGGCACCACCAAGTGGCAAGTAGTAGAGTTTGTTGAATACATTTTCTATGCCGAAATCAATACGGACTTTTTGCCATGTATAGCTATTTCTCATATTAACAAGACCGTAGCCAGGAGTTTTGATTTCATCGCGTACATCAGACACACTATCTTTCCCTTCGACTCCGATTATCTCTAGGGCATTGTGCCAGTTACCATGATCGTGTGTCAGTGTTACCTTGGCATTTAGTGGCATGATATTGTACAGGTCATCGTTTGTGTCTAGGTTCCTGCCGTTGGTATAATTTACTATGCCTTTTAGACCAAAGTCGTTGCCAAGTGGCATTTTACCAGAAATATCAATACCGTATATGCGAGCTTCTTGATTGGCATATGTAAGCTTCATAAAGCCTGTTGTAGCACTTGTTGACAAACGCACCGCATCAATATAGTCACTAACATGGGTATAATACGGTGTCATCACAAGTTGGTATG